>JAUIMA010000530.1 GCA_030432675.1 Candidatus Hydrogenedentota bacterium
CCACGCAACAGGCAAGAAAATGGCGGCTGCAGCATTCCACGCGAAGAACCGGCCTGAGTGAACAATGCGCGAAGCACGTGAAGTCTTGAGTAGCCCATGTAATTTTTTTTCACATATCGCACTCAACTACAAATCACGAGCAGCACGTTAACCGCGATGGCACATAACGGTTCAGTTCTCCGCACGCATGTTTTTCGCGTCAAAAAATCACCACTTCTGACATACTTTGTTCACAAAAACCGCTCCCAAGAGACGTTGTCTATGATGCTCCTTTTCCTAACCCTACGCAGTGCAACAGGATAGCCCCACAGCGACCTCCAGGAATGATTCTTGCGTCCTTTTTGCGTTGTGCGAAGGTGTTTGATGTTGGTGGGGAAAATGGGACAGGGGTTGGCGGTAGCTTGGGAACCAATCGCATTCTTCTTCTTTTCCAATGAAAAGGGTCGGCGAACAATGTCAGGTATTGCTGACAACATTCGTTGATCTCCACATCGACAAGATTGCCTTCTGCAGTAGAATACGAAGGACGTGGTAACATGAAGAACACACCTGTATACGCTTTGGTTGCAATTGCGACATTGGGTATGGCTGCGGGAGCATCGGCGGGGGGGGTTTTCTCAACCGATCGATTTGGCTATACCGGGACGGTAGTGCGGTATGACACGCTCTTGGATGCCCAAAACGGGGTGAACGCCCAGGAAACAATCGCTATTGGGGTGGATGTGGATGGAGACAATTCTCGCGAACACCGAGACGCCTCCTTCTATTTCGTCGAAAATGCGGCCGCCTACGATACGGACAATAACATCCTGACGAGTTCTTGGTGGTACACGATTAACGGAAGCGCTGGCAACGGAAATATCAACGGAAATACGGGCATCGGGTTCATGCAACTCTATGACAATGACGGTAGTACCGACACCTCGGTCAGCATGGGTTTCGACAATTTCGACGGAACCTATTGGACAGATTACAACTTGAGTGCCACAGGAAGCAACGCCACAGCCGCGAATGATTACGCACGGTTCTCAGTCTATGACAACGTTCACGATGCGGGGACCTATAGTGAATACGCTCTCAACATTACGGCGACGGGGTTGCAGGGCGTTCAGACTGGAAGCGAAATCGTGGCAAACAATCACGCCACGGGCGTGAGCGGAAGCTTTACCGGTCTATTTGAATTCGGTGGCGATGGAGATGGCGACATCTATACAGGTTTCTACACCATCGATTTGGCATTCGACATGGAAAACTGGGCCTTCGCCAATAACGGCTCACTCAACGGTGCGTATCACAACGGTGGTGATATCTATGACAGTCTGTTCGTCGAAACGGGTGCCGCCGTCGTACCCCTCCCCGGTGCCGCTGCGCTGGGATTCCTCGGCATGGGCCTGATTGGCGTGCGTCGTCGTTTTCGCAAGAGCGCCGAAAACTAAGGTGCTACACCGCGACCAGACGTCGTCTTGGAATCCTTTCACCCGGCCGGGGTGAAGGGCCAATCGTGATTCCTTCGGGGTCACAGGCGCCGCGCCTGTGGCCCCGTCACGACGTCGTTTCGTGCTTGGGTGGTCGCGTGCGCATGTTATATTTCCGCATTTTGCACATGTTACCGCCTGTCAAATACTTGTCAAAAATGACTGACTTTGTCTGCATTTACGGACCTCCCACCCCAACGACTGCCATACGCTCCACTCCCAACCCATTTTGGAACAACAGCTTAGCACTTAGCTATTGACCCGGAATGTTTCTTGCTGCTATCCTCTCCGTAATGGGTGGGAAAAAGCCACGGCACGGCAAGGCGCTTGGGGTTGCTCTTTCGTGCTTTTAACACCTTCTCACGGGAGCGGTGCGTGTGCACCAAACCTGAAACCAACTTTATCGGGCTTGCCCGGCAATGAATGGAGAAGGAAGTTATGAAGAACACAGTAGTGTGTGCATTGGCCGCAGTCGCGGCACTGGGTCTGGCGGGGACTGCCTCGGCAGGATTCGACCAAAACGTGACAAACAACGTAATCATGGGTAGCGGAATCGGCAACGGTGGTTGGACGACGGATCAGTCCACTGCGGCTGGTTTGGGAGTCGAGCTTGGGCTTCGCGGCAAGCTGCGACACAACCCACTAACTGGCGAGAGTGCGGCAAACATTTTCAACAGCAATGGCGACGGAACCTATAGCTTTGATGCGCGCGCCCCTTTTGCTGATAGTACGGCGGAGTGGAGCTTTGAGTGGTCCATCAATTCTAGCTTCAATGGTGATGGAAAGTCCTTGGACGGCTTTACATACCAACTCGGAATAGATAGTGACGCATCGCAAGGGACCAGTTTCAGTATTTTCGATCCGATTAACGGTTTCAATCCACATCCTGATGTAATGGATCACCAATGGGACCACGGGCTTGGCGACAACACCACCGCTCAGAGTGGCGGCGTTTCCATATCAAACGCTGTAGATGACCCAGCAACCTACGCTTCGCGCATCAACACGCTCAACTTGGCTCAAAACTCATGGAAAGCACATTGGTTCCTTACTGGCTTTGACCCTACTGTCGATGGCACCTACGATTTCTTCCTGAAGGCCTTTGACGGAACGACAGAGGTCGCCCACACGAGCATCCAAATCATCGCCGGTGCCGGTGGCGCACCCGTCGTGCCCCTTCCCGGTGCTGCGGCGCTTGGGTTCCTCGGCTTGGGTCTTGTTAGCCTGCGTCGTCGTTTTCAGAAATCTCAGATGGTTGCCTAGTCCACCTCCGGCGATCGGGCGGATTGCCGGAATTCATTGAAGAAATACAGGCGAGGCTGCAGGACACACGTTGCAGCCTCGCCTTTTTATTGGGTCATCACTTCGACACAGGGACTTCCGATGCGGAGGAAGAACCCAAGCCCTCCACGCACCTACGGCGCGTCGTGGCCCCTCACGGGAAGCAGGGACCCGGCCACACTCTTGGGTGTGCCGCCGCGGGACGCGCCTGGAAACGGGTCAGGTGGCCAGGAATTGTGCTGTGATGGCATCGAAGCCTCCCCGCAAATCGCCCCTATAAAGCCGCTCGTCTCTCGCGTCTGTATGGGTTGCACCCTTTGGGAACCCGTGGCACAGGAACTTCCGGAAATCACCTTTCACGAATAGCAACCCACACTCTTTGCCCAACAATAGAAAAACAGCCAGACCGAAGACATGCTCCAGTCTGGCCATGGGGAATTTAATCAGGGGGCATCCGCGCTGGTCGTCTGCACCAGCTCGTAAAGCTCTCGCACCACCACCTTTAATCCCGGATCGGCGTCATAGGCGGCGGAGACAAGTTTACGGGCCGCGCCCACATCACCACAGGCTTTACCACGGGATATCATCTTGCGGCAGGCTTCCGGCATGGGACCCCAGTTGCCACATTCGACAAACTGGTCACTGAGGAAAATAAACTTGGGAATGGCTTCGCCGCCGTTGGTAAGATAGCGGGTAAAGACGTCGAGGTATTGTTCCCGGGTTACGAAGCGGACACGAAGCTGGCTGCCCGCCTGGGCCATACACTGGAGCGCGGGCACGTGACGGATGACGTCACCACACCAATCTTCGGCGATAGCCACCACGTGGACCGGGCGCTTCAACCCGGCAATGCCCTGGGCCACATCGGCCTCCAACTTCAGGCGGGAAAGCGAAGCCGCCATTTCATCCCGGTTGGCGTCCGATTCGGCTTCGTCCATCCAGGTGTCGAAATCCCGTCCGGAATTAAATACTTCTTCCCAATCAATAACCCGAAGTAAGGGGGGGCGTGGCATGGCATACTCCTTTTCCTGTCGTGGAAGGGGCCGCCGCAGCCCCTTCCGTCCGTTTCAACGATGGCGGCCAGTATAACCCGTTCTCGACCAGTCGCGCACACTGGCACCCGCCGGACGCCCTAAAACTGGAAAAAACGAGGTCCCTTGGCTAAAATATATATTATGCATACACGTTTACACATTCTGTGGATGATCGGGCTCTTGCTGACCTTTTCGGCGTTGGCCCGGGATGCCTTCGAGGACCCGCCCATCCGCTATAGCGAGACTACGGGCGACAACGCCATCACCCGTCTCCAGCAGTCGCTGGAAACCGGGAGCAGCGTGCTGGCGTATGAGCCCGCCCAGGGCTATCTGCGGTCCCTCCTCCAGGTGCTCGACATCCCCGAGGCCTCCCAACTGCTGGTCTTCTCCAAGACCTCCCTCCAGGTGCGTCACATCACGCCCAGCACCCCCCGGGCCATCTACTTTAACGACGACATCTACATCGGCACGGTGCAGCAGGGGGACATGCTGGAGATTTCGGCTACGGACCCGGAACTCGGCACCGTCTTTTACACCCTCGACCAGAAGCCCGCCACACCGCCTCGTTTCGTCCGCCAGGAGCACGCCTGCCTCCAGTGTCACGCCACCAACATGACCCGCAACACCCCGGGACATATTGTT
>JAUIMA010000531.1 GCA_030432675.1 Candidatus Hydrogenedentota bacterium
AGGGGCCATTGGTCGGCCGGATTCTTAACCACCGCAAAGGTGGAGAACAAGCGATCATTGGGACCGGCATTCTGAGGACCCCAGCCCGACTGGAAGAGGGTGTACCCCTTGTGTCGAAGTGGCTCGTTCATCCGAATATTAATCTTGCGATCCGCTTGACCCGGCTCTGCCTTGGTCACCACACTCTCAAAGTTACTCGCCATGGTGGTGCGTGCGTGCAGGTCGCGGATAAATTCATCCAGGGTAATGGTGAACGGCAGGGTCCAATTTCGGTGCCGTAATTCGATGGCGTAATCCTTGCCCTCCACCGTCACGATCCAGGGCGCCACCGAGAAGCCCCAGAGAAGTCCACTCTGAACTTCCTGCTTCTCCTTATTCAACACCATGGCATAGGCACCCGCGGCATTCTGGGCGGCCTCCATCTCCAGAGGCTTGGGCGCAAGGGTGAAGCCCTCCACCCCATCGTCACCCGGCGTAGGCTGGGGCATGGTGTTGGGCACATAGTTTTCCAGCATCAGATCGAAGGGCAGGTCGGGGTGGAAAAACTCCCGCGTATCGGCTACGTCCATGTCCGTAAACTGCTCACCCGGAATGACCCAATGTCTGCCATAGAGCCCGTCTTCCAGCTCGGCAATCTCGATTTCCCACTCGTAGTAGCTCTGATACTTATTCGACCGCTCCTGGGGAAAGAGTGTCATCTGGCCCGACGTGGAATAGTGATAGGTCACAAAACCCGCCACCAGCATATAAAGAATGCCGCCGTGGGCAATGAGCATGCCGGGTTTCTTCCACTCTTTGGGCACCCGAATCAACGCACCGCACACCAGATTGATGAATAGAAGCACGGAGAGCAGGTAGACGCCGGGAAGAGGAATCGGCACGCCGAATAAATCATGCGTAAGGAAAAAGGAGTTAAAGTACTTGTTCTGCACATCGTAGAGGCTGTTGTCCGCCTGCTCCAAGGTGCCAAACAGGGTCAGAATGGTAAGCAAAATAAGGAGCACCACCGCAAACCCATAGGAGGCGAAAAAATTAAAGAGTTTCTTCAAAACGGAATTCCGATCTGGCTGACTGCATGTTTCGGTGGGGTTTCAACAACGGCCCCGCACCGCTGAGGTTACTGCGTGATGGAGGCGCAAAACGCGATAAAATTATCTTTCTGCGCCCCTACTTCTGCTTCCGGTCCAATCATTTTGACAAACATGGTGTGGTCCCCGGCGGGTACCACCGTTCCAAGCATACGATAGTTTTCCTGGGTACCGCCCGACATGCCCGTGAAACTTCCGGTCACATCCAGCATCGGCACGTCCTTACCCAACGCCGAAATCTTCGGCAAAGCGGCCAGCGCGGCCTCGTCCAGTTCGGCTTCTCCCATCTGGCCGACCCAGCGATTCAGATTTCCGTTCACCCCCCCCGCTTCGCCGGGTAACGACGTGATGTAGCACTGGGTCTCACCCATTTCATAGGTGACCACCCGCATCAAACGTTCACCCCCGTCTACCCAGCCCTCGGGAGCGGTCCAGGAAAGCCCCTGGGGATTATTGCCCCCCGGAGGCGTGGGGTCTGCAACACCATGGGGATTGTCCGCCATGGGTGCCGCAGCGGGCGCTGTCGTCGCCGCAGGCGCAACCGGACCCAACGTAATGGACTCGCTGAAGGCCAGGAACTTCTCTTCCTGCTCAGCCAATACCGCCTGGGGCCCCGTCATCTTCACAAAGAAGGCCTGGGAATCGTCCACACGAACCAATCCGTACATGCGGAAGTTCTCATTGCTAACCGCGCCACTCATGCCGCCGAAGGTGCCGTCAATGGTCACGAAGGAGGCTTCACCCCCCAGGAGGGGCGCCTTGGGCAGGGCCGCGATGGCGTCGGCACTCAGTTCATCCTGGCCCATCTGTTTGCGCCAACGGTTAATATTCATCTCCAGGCCACCCCCCGAACCGGCCAGCACGGTGAGATAGCATTCCACGTTGTCGTGACCATCTACCGTAAGGTTTGCCAGACGCATCTGGGATGGGGTGCCCTCGGACCATCCCTCGGGAACGGTCCAGGAATAGCCAACCGGGCCTTCCGTTTCCGCCGGTGCGTCTTTGGGACTCGTCATGGGTGCCGCTTCGGCACCGTGGTCGTGTCCTGCGTGGTCATCCCCTTCGGCGCCATGATCGTGACCATCGTGGTCGCCGTGATCATTGCCTTCCGGACCGTGGTTGTGGCCCGCATGCTCATCGTCGTGGGTATGGTCATCCCCCGGTGCCACGGCATGGAGGCTGGACGCAATGAGGTTGAAGGCCTCTTCTTGCCCTTCCAACACGGCTTTGGGGCCGGTCATTTTCAGGAAAAAGGCTTGATCCTGCTGAGACTGGGGGTCGCTGTAGGTCAATACAAGACCATACATCCGATAATCGGGTTTGGGGTCCGTGCCCATCCCCACGAAATCGCCGTCAATCAGGATAAAGGTCGCCGGTTGCCCGAAGATGGGCCGCGTGGGCAGGGCCGCGATGGCGTCATCACTCAGGGGCTCCTGGCCCATCTGACCCCGCCACCGGTTGAGATTGGCCTTCAGGCCCCCACCACCACCGGGCAAAAAGGTGAAATAGGCCTCGGCTTCTGGCGTGTCCGTCATTCGAATGTTGACCTGCCGCATGGGCGTGTTCGCCACCTTCTCCCAGCCTTCCGGCATGGTGTGGTGGAAGGTAATGCCGCCCAGGGGATCATCAGCCCCCTGGCTGCTTCCCATGGCGCTGTCAGAGCGCATCCCCAGGCGCTGGCGGACATCCAACTTCGGGGGCGCTTCGCGACGCAGGTCGCCGGGCTCCCGGACTTCAGGAATCTCCTGACGGGCCGGGGGTTCGGAGCACGCGCTCAGGACAAGAGGTAAAATCAGGAGGGCGGAAGTAATAGGGCGCATAGCGTATATAAACCTTTGTGGATATGTAGGTTAGGACGTATCATTGCGTCGTGTCCTACCGAAGAAATCGGGGCGGCGCGCGAAGAACTCGCCCAGCGACCCGCAGGGGTCAGGACCTGCCCCGACACTGCCTGCCGGACGAAAAAGGCCGGAGGACACAGGGCACTCCGTGCCCTACAGTCTACCTTTCGCTCTCAAAGTAAGTCAACGGACCCAACAACTCATGTCAACCTCAAGTCCATACCGGAAGCGCCTGAAAAGTTCCCTGATCCTACCGGGTATCTGCGGGAGCATGGGCACCCAACACCACCTCTTCCAGCGCCGCGACCACATCGGGCAAATGGAGTATCTGATTCACGCTGAACTTCACCGGGTTCGCCTTTCGATAGTGCACGTCCACTGGCGGCGAGGCCAATATCCGCTCGCGGCTCAGCGTCACCGAACCCGCAGAACAGGTCACCATCTGATGCCCCTCAAAGTAATCTAAACTCCCCAGGAGCGGTGCCGTCAGACCCACTTCGGACAGTAAGGACTCCACGTAGCGGTCTGGACCGAGAGACGAAAGAACCACGGATACCGCGTTCTCCAGTGCTATAAACGAAATCGGGTCGGTCAGGCCGTGGAGACTACGCAAGTAGAATATCCCGCCGAGCAGGTGGTGCATCTGCACTTCCACCAGGTTGGAAATCGCCAGGATAAGATCGTCATCGAATTCACGCTGGGCCTCCCGGCGGGCCTTGGGAGCCAGCCAGACCGCCTCCCCGAGAATGACCGTGCTGACCTTCGTCACGGGGTTGTACGTGCGCCCCACGGGCACGGCAGGCACCCGGATCTCGGGGTTCTTCCGCTGAGCCTGGGCCAGGAAGAAAGATACCGATCCCGGCGCGTCCATATCGTCGCGGTATTCAAACCATAGCCCACTTCGACTCCGCGATCCGTTGGGGAAAATCACAAAGGAATCGGGCTCCAACAGGATATCGATGAGGGGCTTCAACTGGGCCAGGGTCACCCCCTCTTTCGAAATATTGTAGGCCCCGCCCATCTCGGCCACCTCGTTCATGCGAAAGGGCATGCAGTTCCACGGAAACCCCACGAAAAAATCGTCGCGCATGACGAAACGGATCCGCATTGCGTAGTCGCTTGCTTCCTGCACCGCATAACACACGAAGAAAGGGTCGTCGAGCTTCACGTGATTGCCCGCATAGACCGCCGGATGGCTACCGGGGAAATGCTCCAGACCGCGCAAGCGAATCCGTGGATCCATCCGGGTGACCTGACGGTAAAACCGCTGCACCTCGGGCCACCGATCGGTGAAATTCGGCCGTGCCCCGATTCCCATACGATACAAAAAATAACGCGCGACAATGCGCAGCGTCACGAACCAGCAATAGAGTGTATACATGGGGCCGTATTGTAGCACCCCCTGTGGCTCCCCAGAAACTCTACACCCACAAGAGAAAACCCCAAGGGTGGCACCCGTCGGTTTCTTTTGTAACGGTGATCGGTTACTGCGGTCCCTGTA
>JAUIMA010000532.1 GCA_030432675.1 Candidatus Hydrogenedentota bacterium
CTCCGTGTCGATGAGGTACGTTGTAGGCAGGGCATGGGTGTTAAACACGGGTGGGATGTCACTGCGGTCGGCGGCATAGACGGGAAATCGAATACCGTGCATGGCGACATCACCGGCCAGGTCGCCTTCCCCATGGAGGGCCACGGCTACAAGCGATAGGCCCTGGGAGGCGAAGGTGTCATAGAAGGCATTTAGACTGGGGATTTCTGCAATGCAGGAAACACAGGTGGGATTCCAGAAGTGAAGCAAGGTTGTTTTTCCAAGCTGCTGCTTCATATCCACGGAATTCCCCTGAAGATCAGTCACGGACCAGTCGAAATCGGCCCGCAGCAGGAGGGGTTTCAGTTCCTTGGATTCGGCGATTTTCTTGACGGCCTGCTGGTTGAAAAAGGCATAGGAACCCAGTAGCAGGGCCGCCAGGCCAACGCTGCCAAGACCGATGCCGATGAGGGCCCCGAGGAGCAAGGTTTTCCACGCAAAGCGGCGAGGCGGGGGCGATGATTCCATGGTGTACTTCCTTAAAAATGCTTGTGCGATTGGTCAAAATGAACATTCCAAGCAGGTGGTGGCACGGGGTATTAGATAGTTGATAGAAGCGAACTCTCCAATCGAATATAGGTTCTATCTTGCGGAATGTGATTACCGCCTTACTAAAACGAGCCAGATTCAACATCAACGTGACATAGTCTTGCCCTGTAAGTCGAAAACGTAGTGCTGACCAAGTCCCTTAACCGTAAATTGCCAGATAGAGGTCCTGGGGAACCCCATTGTAGAGGGCGTTCAGGTCCTGCAGAAAGGCGGAGAGGGCCTGAGTCAGCTCGGGAGAGGCCGTGGAGGCCTGGGTGCTGGTCAGCAGCCGCTCCCCCAGGGCTTCCCGTACTTTGGTGACGAGATCGCGTTGGTACTCTTTATCGAGGGCGCGGATAGACTGGATGACCTGTTGTTGGATATACGCGGCCGTGCCCTCGTCAAATAGTCCCCGGGCCATGCCGATTTGGGCATCCATCGCGACGGCATGAAAGAGATACAGGAAGTCGGGGAAGACCAGACTGGTGCGCCCTTCGTCCACATCATCACTGATAAAAGCGATGCACTGCTTCAAGTGTTCGTCAAAGGAGGTTATCAGCGCGACGCCGTCGTTGAAGTGGCCCGCCTCATTCCGTGTCGGGAGCCGGGATTTCCACCGGGCCGTGAGAGCGCTGTCCACGGTATCTTGTTGGAGACCACAGGCAACGGCTTCGGGGAGATACAGGCGGGTGTTCTCCGGCGGTGGGGTGCGGGGTTGAAACGTGGCCTCACTGCGGGGGGCGTCCGACCCCGTCGTGCGGGTCGTCGGCATGGCGTCGGTCATGCGTACCACGCGCCAATGATCCCCGGGGCTGTCCTGATAAAAGTCTTCAATGCGGCCAGAGGCACCCGCAATACTCTCGGGACCGTTCTCTAAGGCCAAAACAAATTGCTGTACATAGTCGACAGCTGGCGCTGCGTTCGTGGGCACGGAAGCGAAATGGGTGGCGGTCACATCGGTGGGCATACTGCCCCCTTCGTTTGGGAGGATGCGGAAGGGACAGGAGGCCTGCAGCGTGTTCAATCCCTCCATCGCGCCATCGTCGACAACGAGGATGTCGGCGAGGGGGTGGCTCTGGGCGCAGATGCCCCCGAGGGTGTCCGCCAGAAAGGGGGCGGCATCCCGTGTACTCAACAAGAAAGCGACGGCGGTCTGGGGCGGAAGGGGGTCGAGACGTAGCTTCCGGTTGCCAGCGTCCCTGGATTGGACGGCTGCTTGCCAGGGGGCCAGTTCCATTTGAGCCGGGGCGAGTTTTTCGGAGGCCTGGACAAGCTGGGCCGCATCGTCAAAACGGCCCACGTTCAAGGCATACTGGAGGAGCGTATTGGCGAGGAGTACGTCGGGATTCTGCCACTGAATGGCTTTTCGCCAGACCTCCATGGCCACGTCGAAGGCCCCCTTTTTCAACAGCCCCTTCAGCAGGCTGTAGCGAACCCAACCCTCGGCCTCGGGCTGTAGCATGGCCACGAGGGCCGTAGCTTCCGTGCCCTGAAAGAGCTCGAAGACCAGCAGGTCCGATTGGTTCTTGGGGTCGATGTCGGGAAGGAGCGCGTCGATAGCATCAAGATCACGTCGTGCACCATAAAAGTAAATGAGATCGCCGTACTGCTTGTCCGATTCGGCCCGTTCACGTAACGTGGCTTCCTGCAATTGCGCTACGGTGCTCATGGGCGTTTTGCCAACGACGTGGAGGGCATCGTCATGGGGTTTCAATCCTTACGAGGCGTGGACCAGTTGAGAGGGATAGAACCTTGAAACGTTACTTACCCAGGGGATAGAGCAATTCCTGAATCTCGGGTTCATTGAAGTTTTCCATGGTTACTACCGTGACGCCCGTGTCGATCCGTTTCTCGACGGGTTCGCCGGCGATGGCGGCCAGTGCTGCCTGCACACCGGCGTAACCCATGCGATAGGGATTCTGTACGACCAGTGCCTGGATGGAGCCTTCCTGGAGGCCAGAGATTTCTTCTTCGGCCGCGTCGAAGGCCACCAGCTTGACCTGGTCCTGTTTGCCCGCCGCTTTCAGTGCCTGGGCGGCCCCAATGGCAGCGGGTTCGTTCGTGGCGAAGATGCCCTTCAGGTCGGCGTTGCGTGTCAGCATATCCTGCGTGACTTCCATGGCTTTGGCCACGTCGCTCTGACAATAAAGGGTGGCACTCACATTGATGTTGGGATAGGCCGCAATACCCTTCAGGAAGCCTTCTTCACGCATATTCGAGGTGGCGGCTCCCTTGATGAAGGGGATGAGCCCCACGTTGCCTTCGCCCCCAACCAGGTCGGCCAGGGTGTTGGCGGCCATCTCCGCCCCTGCCACGTTATCGGTGGCCACAAAGGAAAGGGGCAGGTCAGAGGCCACACCCGAGTCAATGGTGATGACCGGGATGCCGGCGTCGGTGGCCTTTTGCACCATGGGAATGAGCGCATTTTCGTCACAGGCGGCGAGCACGAGGCCATCCACGCCACTATTGATCATGTCCTGAACGATATTGATTTGTTTTTCGACTTCCGTCTCCTTGTGGGGGCCCTGCCACAGGATTTCGGCACCAGCTTCCTCGGCCGCCGCTTCGGCACCGGCCTTGATGGTCAACCAGAATTGGTGGGCCAGCCCCTTGGGGATGACCGCGATGCGAAGTGTCGCGACCTCCGCCGCTTCTTCAGCGGGCATGGCCTCTTTCGAATCGCTGTTCGTGGAAGCTTGCTCTGCGGGCCCGCCGCACCCGGCGACCAGCAGAAGGCCCAGTCCCATTGCGATGGTGGTCATGCCCCGTCGGAGGGTGGCGGTGTGATAAGAGGAGAAAAGTTGCGTAATTGCCCGCATGATAGGGAATCCTTCCGTCAATATACCTGTTGCTTCCACTCCACCGGCCTGGACTCCAGACCTAGCGCGGAATGTAATAGCGTTGTCCCGTACTCTGAATTTCAATCGCGATGCCATGGCTGGCTACGTCGACTAATTTCGCATTGGACCCGGGAAGGAACTCACCCACGAACACCTTCTCCAGGTTGATGAAGGCATTGCCGAGGGGGCGCGTTGGTCCCGCCGGATTCAACATATTGAGCTGGATTCCTTCCAGCCGATACTGGGTGCGCTGGGTGCGTGACAGCATGGGAAGGTTTCGAATTTCGAGGGGGAGGGGCTCGGTGTTAATCTTGACGGGTAAGACCGGCTTTCGGGGGGCCGCCACGACGGGGACGGGTTCAGGGGTCGAGCGCTCCTGGACAGGTGCCGGGGGGGGCGTAGGCTGGGTCGGGGCCACGCGCGTAACCACCATAGGGGCTTCCGACGCGCTTGGAAGGGGCTCCACTGTTTCACTCAGCGCCGCTTCCGAACTGGCCAACGCCGTGGTGTCCGTATCGTTGATCGGTTCCGTTGTCGCAGGGGCCTCCGCAGACGGTATTACAGGCTCGGTGTTTGTGGGGGAGGCGGTTGGGGGGGGAGCGGGTGCAATGGCCGTCAAACCGGAATTGCCCGACGGGCGCTGCATTAGGAGCATCACCAGCAACACCGCCACACCAATGACCATGAGCGTAAACATGCCGCCACCGAGCACCCACAAGAGCGGCGCAATGGACGTGCGGCGTCTTGGAAAGCCGTCGTCACTATCCGCCAGAAACGATCCGCCGCCATAATCCGGGGCATCGTCCACGGGAAGAGGCTCTGAGGGAAGGGGCGAGTTTTTCTCCGCTTCGAGCTTCTTCAACGCTTCGAGGATAGAGCTCATGCGCGGCCCTTTTCGGGAGTCGTGTTATTGGATAGAAGCGGAAGAATATTCATGCTGCCTATTGTACTGTTTCGAAGCCCGGTGTGCCAGCTTTCTCCTAACGGGCGGCGCTTCCGACGTCAATCCGCTGCGGG
>JAUIMA010000533.1 GCA_030432675.1 Candidatus Hydrogenedentota bacterium
GAAGTCGGACATGTGATTCAACATGCCCACGGCTATGCGCCACTTCATCTCCGTTCTTTCATGTATCCCACGGCGAGCATCGGCACAAAATTGGCCTTTCCGCTGATTATTATTGGGATTATCGCCGCGCCATTGCACTTCCTCACGACGGTAGGCGTGCTCCTGTTCGCGGCAGCGACAGCCTTTACGCTGGTGACCTTGCCCGTAGAATTTAATGCCAGTAGCCGGGCACTCCATGCGCTGGAATACGGCAATATCCTCACGCCGGACGAAATGCCCGGTGCCCGCTCTGTGCTCGGTGCAGCGGCCTGGACCTACGTGGCCGCGGCAGTCGCATCTGTCTTGATGCTTTTGTATTATATTTCACTGGCGAATCGGCGATAGGGCCTATTGCGGAAATCGGGGCGTTGTGAACCTGTTTCGAACTGTATTATGTGGCTGGAGCATCATTTTGGTGCTCCAGCTTTGTCTTCCCCTCCATGCGGCCGAAGGGGAGCTCCGTTTGCGTGTTCGGGGTTCTGCCGATGGCGTTGGGTTTGCAGCCCATCGCGAGGCCCTGGTGGCAGCCCAGCACGAGGTAATGCGCGAAATACTGCGTTCCAAGGTGGCTTCGGGCGATCTTAGGCCCTTCCGGAGCATGATTCGCAAAGCAGAGCACTATGTGACCCGCGTAGAGGAGCTCCACATCGACAATCACGAAGGGGAAACCCGGGTTGAGGTGGATGCCTATGTGGACATGGCTTCGGTCGAGCAGGATTTGGCCACGCTCGTATTGCCCCGGCTTCCAACGCCCCCGACGGTATCGTGTCTGGTCGCCATAGAGACAAACGGGGCGGTGGAAGTGGAGTCACCGGGTACGACCGAAGAGGCCCTGGTAAAGGGTCTGGAGAATCTGGGTCTGGATGCCCAACCCCATACCGCCCATGACGCCCTGTTTTCGGCGTCAGATTATCACGACGCGGTTCTCGGAGATCTTGCGGCAAGTGCACGATACGCTCGAGAAACACTGGCAGACGTGGTTTTGATTGGCGTCGTCACCCTTGAGCGCAATGAATCCCAAGACGGGGGGACGGCGGGGCGTACGCGGGCCAGTCTCAACCTCAAAGTACTTCGAGGGAACGATGGCGACTTGCTGGACGTGTTCGCCCGCTCCGCAGCGATCACCGGTCTGGATCCCGAGAGTTGTCGGGAGGAAGTCCTGGGCGATGTGGCGGCCAAAGTCATTGGAGACGTGACGGTCTCGACGGTGCTCTCAGTCCTTAGCATGCAAAAGCAGGACGAGGTGCTGATTACCCTCCAGAATCCCGGTTCCCGCTCCCGGCTCGCCGCATTTACCGATGTCTTCCAGCGTGAACCACTGATTGACTCTATTTCCGAATCTTTTTTCTCAGAGCGTCTGGCCCGGATTCGCCTGGGTTATGCGGGCAGTCTGGCCTATCTGGTAGATCAGATTGACCAGCAGGTCTTCGAAGGCTGGCGCTTAGAGGTGAATGAAGTGGTGGGCCGCGAAATGACCCTGTCATTCATCTCCGGGGAGTGAGCGGGCAGGGGTCGCCAGGACACCGTATTTCTCGATTTGCGCAATCCCGTGCTCGGAAGGCGTCATGCTTCCCGCTTGAGAGAGCGCCTCATGGGCCGAGGGGTCCAAATAGAGTTCGTTCCAATACCGCAGCGCGATTCCTTCCGTAATCAGAGGCAGCTGCTCCGGCTCCGTACCCAGCAAGAGGTCCAGTCCAGCGGACACCTCTCGGTATCCAAAATGACTGCGAATGGGGGTCGTGCCTGAAAAGCGGGGATTAATCTCGAAGCAGACCGGGCCGCGTGGGGTATCGCGTAGCTGGACATTGCAGGGGCCCAGTGGCCGCAATTTCTCCACGATACGCGCTGTTTCCGCTCGCACCGCCGGAAAATCTCCCAACGTTGCCCGATACGTTGTGCCGGCGAGGAGTTCTCGCTTCATACAACAACTGGGCGCAAGTGTGCCGTCTCTATGGCGGAAACACCCCACGGTGTATTCATCATCTTCGGTACCCAATGACTCTTGAAGGAGATAGCCGCTCTTTCCCACGATATACGCCAGGTCCCGTTGATTATGAACTTCAAAGAGCCCCCGGGAACCGCCACCGCGTCGGGGCTTGGCAATCAAAGGAAAGCCACATCGGGCGACCAGTTTTTCAATGGCCGGTTGGTTTGAAACTTCGGCATAGGCAGGACAGGCCAGCCCGTTGTCTTCAAGCCACTGACACGTCAGAAGTTTGTCATCTCCAATCTCCATCACGTCTTCTGCGCTGCAGAGCACACGGGCACTGGTTGTCGCTTCAATCTGATCTTTGTGACGGGCCAATGCCATCAGGACCGGTTCCGCGCCGGACAGGATGACCGATACGGACTCCGTCCTGATACAGTCGAGAAGCCAGGGGATAAATCCGGGTTCATGTGCCCACGGCGCGACAAAGGCCTTATCAACGGTGTAGAGACCCATTTGGGGCGGGGAAATGTCGGCACCCAGCACCCGCATTGGGCGACCATCGTGCTGTAGCCCTTTCAGGATGCCCTGACTGACATTCCCACCCACCGCCAGGACCAGTATGGTTGGCACACTCACCGTTCCGTTTCCTCCCGAATGACGTAGTAGGGCTTGGCTTGCACCTCAATGTATATCCGTCCTACGTACTCGCAGAGTAATCCCGTGGCGACCAACTGGCAGCCAGAGAGGAAGAAGAATATGGCAACGACCGAACCCATCGTATTGATATCACCTTGGGTCAGGCGGACATAGGCTACCCAAATGCTCATAAAGAACCCCACGGCGGCGAAGGCCCAACCGAGGAGGCCAATGAACTGCAAGGGCGCGGCCGAGATGCTGGTGACCAAATCAAAGGCCGTTCGAATCAGTTTCACCAGGCCGTACTTGCTCGTTCCATGGCTGCGTTCATCGTGGCGGACTTCGACTTCCGCTACGCGTCCACCGAGCGCGGCGGCATCGACAGGAAGATAGCGACACCGATGGGTGAGGCTCAGCATATGCACCACCATTTCCCGCCGGAAGGCTTTCAACGCGCAACCATAGTCATGGAGGGCGACTTTGGTGGAACGTGCAATATAGCGATTGAGTATTCGCGATGCGCCCGTTCGGAACAGGCTGTCTTTTCGTTGAGACCGCCAGCCACTGACCATGTCATAGCCTTCATCCAATTTCGCGAAGAGAAGGGGAATGTCCTCGGGATAGTTCTGTAAGTCGGCGTCCAGCATGGCCACGTAACCACCCCGTGCCCGGGAAAAGCCGGCATACAGTGCCGGGCTTTGACCAAAGTTGCGTGAAAAGACAATGACATGAAGATTGGCGTCTTGTGCCGCCAACGTTTTTAGATGTTCCGTGCTGCCGTCCGTGCTGCCATCATCCACCAGGATTATTTCATACGACGCTCCGGTTCCTTCCAGGGTGCTGGTCAATCGGGTCAGTAATTCGTCGAGGGTATCGATTTCGTTGTAAACCGGTACGACGACCGAATAAGCAGGTAATGGCGCGTGCTCAGATTCAGTGGGTTTGGGGGAGGCTATATTCGTCATGTGCCAGAGCATAGTACAGGGTTCTTCTGGATTGCAACGGCATTGGCGCTACCACGGGGCCCGGTATTGTCACGGGGCGCTCGGTGCTTATGGGGTTCGTGTGGTGGGGGAGAGGCCCCCAAGCGGTCTCAATGTGGGGATCGACATTTCCGCAGTAAATCGGGTATTGGGCAATCCTATTCGGGTTTTGCGGGGTGTGTGGGAGGAAATATCTTGACGAATAGGAAATTTTCGCATACCATGGCAGTACAGTGAGCGACGACGCGATGTCGGTGTCCGTTCATTCAGATGGTACCTCGGGGAAGGAGAGACCCATGTTACGTACGTATGTTGTTCCGTTGCTTGTCGCAGCACTGGCGGGGGAGGCTGCCGCGGAATTGCAGCAAGTGGAAGTGGGGGGCGAGATCCGGATTCGAGGTCGCCATTGGAACAGCAACTACAGTCGCAGTTTTGTCGGCGTCGGGACACCACGCTACAGCAACTATAACTTTGCGGCGCGGCCCTTAGGCCCCTTCGGGCTATTGAGTCGATTTGATTTCGACAATGAGGGCGATGACTTCACCTTTGTGGAGCACAATACCAAGCTGTTCGTTCGGGCTGATTTTACGGACGACGTGACCTCCTTTGTGGAATTTGAAAGTTTTAATATTTGGGGAACCGATTTCCGGAGCAACTATATTTCCGGTCAGGATCTGCCCGGCGGGTCGGACGTCCAACTCTATCAGGCCTATATTGAAACGCGAAATACGGCGGGCCATCCCCTTCGCGTTCGGGCTGGTCGTCAGGAAATGAAACTGGGAAAAGGCTGGTTGGTAGGCGATAATATTACCCCGGCGCTTGGATTTACCTTTGA
>JAUIMA010000534.1 GCA_030432675.1 Candidatus Hydrogenedentota bacterium
ATGTCCTCCCAGCGCCCGGTCAGATCCCAGTCACTGAAGAGGCCACCGGTTGCCTGGGCACCACATTCAATGATGTGGCCCGCCAGACTTCCTCCCGCGAGACGGTCGTAGTCCGTGGCCGTCCAGCCAAATTCATGGATGCAGGCGCCCAGCGTGACCGCACTGTCCACGCACCGTCCCGTTATGACCATGTCTGCGCCCTGGTCCAACGCGGACGCAATGGGGAAGGCACCGAGATAGGCATTGGCACTCAGGCAAGACTCGGGGAGGGCTTCGCCCGTAAACATTTCGGTCACCCCGTCGTTCCGCAGGGTGTCGAGGGTATCCATCAGGTCGTCGCCCGTTACCACGGCCACGCGAAGTGAAAGGCCGAGTTCGTCAGCCAAAGCCTCAATGGCCCGACCGCAGGCTTCCGGGTTCATGCCACCCGCATTGGAGATGACTTTGATGTTCTGTTTCACAATGGCCGTGAGGCATTGCTTCATCACGACGGTGACAAAGTCCAACGCGTAGCCCTGTTCGGGGTCATTCTCTCGGGAACGGGCCATGATAGATAGGGTGACTTCCGCGAGATAATCGAAGACGAGGTAGTCGAGTTGTCCGCCCCGAACGAGTTGCAGGGCCGCCAGGTTGGAGTCGCCCCAGAAGCCGGATGCCCCACCGATGCGCACGGTTTTTCGTGTCTTGGGTTGTGTCATGGCGTGTCCTCAACTTCAACGGGGTCAAGTTCCAGGACGACCTGACCGGGGTCCACCCGATCACCCTTCGCCACACGGAGGGACGTCACCGTGCCCGCAAAAGGCGCGACAAGGGCGTTTACCATTTTCATTGCTTCCAGGACCACGAGCACGTCGCCCGCCGCTACCGTGTCGCCCACCGCGACGTGGAGTTCCACCACCTGCCCCACCATGGGGGCCTTCAAGATACCGTCGCCACCGGGAATAACTTCCTCTGGCGGGGCGTAGGTGTCATCCCGCAAGTGGGCGACCTGCTGCTGTACCGAAAGATACACGTTGCTATCGTCCAAGGCGTAGGGGGCCGACAGGCGATACCCTTCGTGTGTGAAGGTAATCGCGTCGTCTGTCATCGTGATGACTTCGATGGTGTAGGCCCTGTCTTCCAGGGTGAGCGCGTAGGTACTTTCCGAAACGCTCACATGCAGCCACGTATGGGCATTGTCGTGCCAGAGTTTCAACGGCACGGTGGAGTTGCCCGTGGAAGACCACCCCTTTTGCGAAGGGGGCACGCTTGCGGCATCCCGCTCAATCAGGACGGCCGCCGCGACCAATAGGGTAAGGGGATCCGTGTCATGGCTTTCGACCGGGGCACCCAGGTTGGCGACGAAATCGTTTCCATGGCTGCCGGCCGCAAACTGTTCGTGTTGTAACAGGGATTCCAGCCAGGCCTGGTTGGTGGGGATGCCCAGCAGGGTTGTGTGTCGCAGGGCATGGAGTATCCGGGCGCGCGACTCCTCGCGGGTCGTTCCCCACGCAACAATCTTGGCCAGCATGGCGTCGTAGTAGGGCGTGATGGTATAGCCATTACGAAGGCCGTGGTCAATTCGAATATCCGCGCCTTCCGGTAGCTGCCAGTGTAGTATCTTGCCCGTTTGGGGTGCGAAATCTGTGGCCGGGTCCTCCGCATAGAGTCGGAGTTCCATCGCATGGCCCGTCAACATGACGTCTTCCTGCGCCAGGGGCAGGGGGTCGCCTTGTGCGATGGCGAGCTGGAGCGCCACGAGGTCGAGACCGGTGACCAACTCGGTGACCGGATGCTCCACCTGGAGTCGTGTGTTCATTTCGAGAAAATAGAAGTGGTCATCCTGGTCGAGCAGAAACTCCACCGTCCCCGCGTTGACATAGCCAGTGGCCTGGGCCGCGCGGACGGCCACCGCACCCATTTCTGCGCGCAATGCCTCGTCCACGGCGGGGGAGGGGGACTCTTCAATGACCTTTTGATAGCGCCGTTGCACCGAGCAGTCCCGTTCGCCCAGGTGAATATACTGGCCGTGGGCATCCGCAAGAATCTGCACTTCTACATGGCGCACCTTTTCCAGGAAGCGTTCGATGAGCAGGTCGCCACAGCCAAAGGCCGACTGGGCCTCGGTGCGGGCATCCGCCAGGGCCGACGGGGCTTCGGAAGGTTGGTGGACCACGCGCATGCCCCGTCCGCCACCACCCGCGACGGCCTTGAGCAACACGGGGAATCCGACGCGCTCCATTTCGGCGAGAAGTGTCGCGTCATCCTGGTCGGCACCGTCGTAGCCCGGCACGCAAGGCACCCCGGCATCGGCCATGAGTCCTTTTGCCTCTGCCTTGTTGCCCATGGCGGCGATGACCGAAGGAGGTGGCCCGATGAACAGGAGGTCCGCATCCGCACACGCCGCCGCGAAGTCGGCGTTTTCACTGAGGAAGCCATAGCCGGGGTGGATGGCGTCGGCTCCGCTTCCTTTCGCGGCCGCGATGAGGGCCGCCGTGTTCAGGTAGGATTCCCCGGCCGGTGCGCCGCCAATATCGATCGCTTCATCGGCCATTGTGACGTGGAGCGCGTCGGCATCGGCGTCACTGTATACCGCGACGGTAGCGTAGCCCTCACTGCGGGCCGTGCGGAGGATGCGGCAGGCAATTTCGCCCCGATTGGCCACGAGAACCTTGTGAAAGCGTCGGCTCATGGGTCCTGCTCCGTCCAGGCCGCGGGCCGTTTTTCCAAAAAGGCGGCGACCCCTTCTTGCCCTTCAGCACCCCGAAGTTGCACGACGAAGGCGTCGGCCGCATCATCGAGCACGTTATCGAGTGCCATGGTCATGGTGTTCATGAGAATGCGTTTGGTCTCGGCGTTTGCCCCAGGGGCACAACGACCGATTTCTTTCAGGGTCTGAGAGAGGGCCTTCTCCAACGCCTCCCGGTCAGAGGCCACGGTGTGCACCAGGCCAATCTTTTCCGCATGACGTCCATCGAATCGGTGTCCTGTGAGCGCCAGGTGGCGGGTGGCGGTGAGCCCCACGCGCTGCACCACGAAGGGTGCAATCTGCGCGGGGGTGATGCCCAGCCCCGTCTCACTGAGGGCAAATCGGGCATCGGCATGGCACAAGGCCACATCGGTCACACTTACCAATCCCAATCCTCCGCCAAAGGCCACCCCTTCCACCACGGCAATCAGCACCTGGGGGATGGCCTGAAGGCGGATAAGGAAATTCCCGAACCGTTTGTTCTTGATGGCCAGGGGATCGCGGCCGCCGTCGGTGGGCGGCGGGGTAGAAAGACTTTCCTTAAAAATCGAGATGTCGCCGCCCGCGCAGAAGCACCCCTCCGAGCCGCGCAACACGACGGCGCGGATATCCCGGGTCCCTTCCAGCAGGGCACACAACGCAGTAAGTTCGCGGACCATCTGATCGGAGAGGGCGTTCTTCGTTTCAGGGCGGTTCAGTGTGACGAAAAGGGTGGAGCCGCTCAACGCCACTACGAGGGTCTCACAATCGGGCAGGCTAGTCATTGTCTAGCCTCGCCGACTGGAGGGCAGGGTGCCCATGAATTTGCAGATGATGCCCAACATGACTTCATCGGCACCACCACCAATGGAGCCCAGACGACCATCGCGATAGCTCCGCGCCACGCGGGATTCTTCCATGAAGCCCATGCCGCCCCAATACTGCAGGCACGCATCATTCACCTCCCGGGTGAGTCGTCCCGCTTTCAGCTTGGCCATGGAGGCCAGCATCGTACAATCCTCACCGGCAATGTGCATCTGAACAGCTTTCCACGTCAGGGCGCGCAGACACTCCACCTCGGTCTGCAACTCGGCGAGGCGAAAGTGCACCACCTGATTGTGGAGGATGGGTTTTCCAAAGGCCTCCCGCTGCCGGGTGTATTCAATCGTGTCGTCGATGGTGCGCGTGAGGGAGACGAGGCAGGAGAGGGCGGAATACATGCGCTCCTCCTGAAACTGCATCATCTGATAGGTGAAGCCCGCGCCCTCATCGCCCACGAGGTTTTCAACGGGTACCCGCACATCTTCGAAATGAAGCTCAGCCGTGT
Organism: Candidatus Hydrogenedentota bacterium; assembly: GCA_030432675.1. Classification (GTDB taxonomy): domain Bacteria; phylum Hydrogenedentota; class Hydrogenedentia; order Hydrogenedentales; family JAEUWI01; genus JAEUWI01. The sequence goes on from JAUIMA010000534.1 coordinate 4,035, forward strand.
CCGACGCGCGCATACCGAGCTTATCGAGCTTCCGTTCAATCGTGACCCCCTTACACAACGCGCCGTTTTCGCGGAGGGGCACACAAAGTATGCTCTTGTTGGTGTGGATGTTGGCGCTGTCGCCCGTGTTGCAGAGCAGACAGATCCAGTCGGCCTGGGTGCCGCTGGTAATCCACATTTTCCCCCCGTTGATGACGTAGTCACCGCCCTGCTTCGCCGCGTAGGTCTTGATGTTTGCCACGTCAGACCCGGCAGAAATCTCGGAGACGCCGATGCACGAGACATAGTCGCCCGCGATGGTGGGGGCCAGGAATTTCTCCCGCACCACATCCGAGCCAAAGCGGGCCAGTGCGGGGGTCGCCATAGCAGTCTGGACCCCGATGGCCA
>JAUIMA010000535.1 GCA_030432675.1 Candidatus Hydrogenedentota bacterium
CGGCCCAGGTAGCTGCCCAATTGATCCCGCATGGCAATGGGGTTTTGCGCGGATGTCATGGGGTGAAAGCGCGCCGCCTTCTGCCGCTGTGGTAACACCCGCTGTGCCACCGATGTGACGAGACCGACCCGGTTTGCCCGGCCCAACCGAAAACAGGCACCCGCCGTGGCAATCACAGCGATGAACACCTCGAACGCGGGGTATAGTGCCAAAACCATTCCGTCGGTGGCCAAACCAGCCGTGCCGGTGAATAGCGGGAAGGGGCACATGAGCACCATATAAAACTCCGACCGGAGTAGCCAACTCAACATGCCAGGAAGGAGGAGATTCAGGACGAATACCGCGATAAAACTCAAGAAGAGCGTCCGCACCATATTTTCAACACAGGTCGATAGGAAGAGTCCAATGGCCGCGCAGCCAAGGGCCGTCGGCAGGATGGCGGCCATGGCCGAAAAAAAGCGGTATACGTCTACGCCTGCAAAGAAAAAAACGAGACCGGTGAAGGGCAACAGGGCGACCACCAATAAGCCGAATAGAATCAAGGTGGCGGCGAGTTTCCCCAATACAATGCGGGATGGCGGTATCAGCGTGGTAAGGAGCAGGTCATAACTTCCGTCGAGTCGCTCTCTTGCGAGGCCGAGGGCGGCCATCGCCGGGACAAACGTCATGGCGGCAAAGAGGAGGAGTCCCATCTGAAAGCTGAATATAGACTGCATGGCCTGTGCTGCCGCGAAGTACGTGTTGGAAACTTCGTCGAGAATCATGAAGGAGAAGAAGTACAACAGGCCCAGGAGGAAGAGGAGCAGTAGCAGACTTTTCCAACTGCGGAGGGTGGTCAGTAGCTCGCGCCTTATAAGCGTTTGTACGGGGGACGGGGTACGAAGCACTAGTAGCTCCCTCTATCTACGTAGCCAGCAGCGAAGACATCACTTCCTTCGTCAAATACCATTTCAAAACGGGTCAGGGCGATGAGACACCCGAAGATCATGCCGGGCACGCCCAGCAGATATTGACCTGCCAGCAGCATCCCAAAATGCACCCCCATGAGTTGTTTCCAATCGGCCGTATCAAAGAGACCGCTTCGAACGAATTCCAGGCCACCAATTACGAGACAACTCAAGACCAGCGTGATCGCCATATCGCTTGCACTGGGGGATCGAAACCGCACAAAGACGAAGGAGACGATTATGGCGAAACCCAGCTTCAGGGGCAAGAGCGTCAGTTGATAGGCCATTAACAGACGCGATGGCGTCGCGGGGTGTCCACCGGTCCACGAAGTGGGATCGCCCAGCAACAGGGGGAGAAGGCCGCCGATCATGATTCCCACAAACAAGGGAGCGAGGCTCCGGGAAACGGCCAGCCCCTTCCCCAACAGGACCTGCCGGGAACTGATCCGTGTCACACGCAACATGAGCAGGGAAATGGGGTTCATCTCATTGCGGCACCGCTCCAACACCAACAAGGGCGTGAGAAGAGCCAGCAACGCCGTGGCGCCGTGGGCGACCGTCACGGTCAGGAAGGTATATCGTGCCGACCAGAAGGTGAACAGTGCGGCGGCGGCCACTCCCAAGAGAAACGTCATGGCGCTCCACGCAGGCCGGGCGAGCGCGCTGGTGTGGCAATCCTTGAAGTAGACGACGTTACTCCAATCGGGAATGGGGCCCGCAACCGGCCGCGGCACCGTGTCCGCGAGCCAAGAGGGGCGTCGCCATGGTCGGTGCTCGATGCGGCGGGCACATCGGGCCAGGGCCCACCCCACGACAATCACCGCCCCGACCCCCAATAATTGATGGGACAGAAACTGAAAGCAGGCCCGCCAACCCGCCAAACTGTGGAGCAGGTCGCGAAGTAGTGCGAGGGGGTTCACATACCAGGGCGCTTCGAAGGAGCCCGGTAGCAGCACGGTGGGATTCCATTGGCCGAGTAGCCAGGAGGGTAGGAAGTATACGAGAAAGAGGCTGGCGTAGGTGGCGAAGAGGGCCGTGTTGGTGTGGCGAGCGAGCCGGGAAAAGGCGACGCCGAGGATGCTGTGGCAGAGGGCCGTGCCGTAGAGCATGAAGGTGATTTGGAAGAAACTGAAAATCTCGATGCCAGCGAAAAAATAGGTAAACACGGAAAAGGGAAGCAGGGTGATATGAAAGGCGGTGAACAGGAAGAGCATACCCAACAGCTTGCCCACGACCAGGGGCCCGGGAGCATCCAGGACCATCATCAGCAATTCTTCGGTTTCCTGCTGTCTTTCGGAAGACAGGGCCACTGCGCCGAGGGCAGGAATGACAAAGAAGAGGATAAGCAGGAGGGCGCTGACCTGAAGGCCCACTACGTTGGTTACGGCCACCTGCGGCGGAATAGCACCGGCTGCCATTTTTACGAGGTTGAACGCAATGGCCAGGAGGAGCGCACTGGCAATGCCTATCATGAGGATGGCGAAACGGCGATAGCGCAGGGCCACCAGGAGTTCTCGGAAGAAAATCGCGCTGACAGGGCCGGTAGACCAATCGAATACACGGAAGTCCTGGAGGCCCGAGCGCAGCCCATCGTGCAGACCCCTCATACCCGCTCCGTGTCCAGGAAAGCGGCGAAGCGCCGGTGGGTCCAGGAGAGGAGTCCTGCGGAAATTCCGCCGAAGGTAAGGAGACTTGCCGTTCCGTAACCCAGGAGCACCAGAACGGGTTGCCGACCGACAGCCTCAACGATGCCGTAGAAGGCATAGAGGGGAGATGCGAAGTACAACAGTAAACTCTCCTGGCGGCTGAAACTGAAGTCTCCCGTGATGAACGACCAGAGGAGCATCACCAACTGGGGGGCAATAGCCACGGACACAATGGCGGCGCTATAGCCCGCGAGGAGGCCGCTCAAGCTGTGCCGACACTGCGCGGTGGCCCAATAGGTGACGGCCAGGGTGTAGGTAATGCAGAGCACCATGAAGCTGAGGCCGACCACGGCACCGGCCCAGAAGTAGAGCGAATCATACGCCAGTATGACGAGTCCGAAATTACCCAGGAGCGCGCCACCGGTCAACAGGGAGAGGGTGCGTAGCGCCGCTTTGAATTTTCCGGTGGTAATCGTGCGCGGCGAAAGCAGGGTGCATCGGAGGCTGTCGATGTTGTTCCACTCCCATTCCTTGGCCAGGGCGGTGGCAACGAGGGCGGGCGTGACCACCAGGATCAACAAGGTTTCCAGGAAGAGGGACCAGAGCACCATCTGTCCTGCATAGCGATTATAGGCGAAGGAGGGAATACTGCTGAGTGAAATGAAGAAACTGAAGATCGTAAATCCGTAGGTGAGCCGTACAGCCAGGGAGCCCTTAGAGAGGATGCCGGTCTGCAGTTCCTTGGAAAACATGGGGTTTTGCCCATCGGGGATCAAGGGGTGGCGACGGCGGGGGTCCAGCAGATAGTAAGGAAATTTCTTGCGGCGCTCGGCGAGTTGGGCCTGGTCGTCGATGGGCTTTTCCTGATTGACCTTCATGGGGCGGACAGGCCGTCGCAGGATCAGGACGGTAAGCCACAGCCCCCCGACGATGATAGCACCATGATAGAGCAGCGCATAGACGATGGTCGAAAGACTGATGAAGCTATCGATGGCCATGGCCAGCCCGATAAAGGGAACGAGGGCGGATACCATCTCGGCATCGAGATTGCTCAATACGCGTGAGATGGGGGAAGTGCGCCAGAACATGTCGCCGAAGATGGCCAAGAGGACAATGACTCCTCCATGGAGACAAAGACCGAGTGCGTAGGTGGCGATGATCGCGGGCAAGGTGCGGTAGCACCATGCCGAAGCCACGAGTCCGGCGACGGCCAACGACGTGGCCGAAAGCAGAATCAGCATGAAGGAGATGGCGAACTGTTGCCAGTCGATTCCGACAAGAAAGAAAAAGACGCCGACGAAAGGCAGGCTTGCGATGACCACCAACAGATAGATGCCCAACACGTTGCCGAGTTTGGCCAGGGCCAATTGGAGCGGCCGGATGTAGGACATGAGCAAGAGGTCGAAGCTGTCCTGTTGTTTTTCCACACAAATCGAGACACCCGCCATGGGGGGGATCAGCAGGACGGCGCTGAGATAGAGTCCCATGGAAAAGGCCATGAAGAGTTGGCTGACCAGCGAAGCGGGCGGTGTGCCCACGCGGTTGAGTTCGTGGTCCAACACGACCTCCGTCATGAAGAGGAGGCCGAGGATCATGACGAGCATGAAGAGTCCGAGGAAAAAGAAGGGGCGGGGGTTACGGAGCCCCGAGAGGAGCTCGCGTTTCATGACCGCTCGTGCCGGAAGGGATATCATTCCACCAGTTCTCCGACCGAATGGTGCTCAGGGGCTGAAGTGTGACGTGGCTCGCGCGCGTACCAATCGCGGGCGTAACGGCGCTGTGCAATTTTCAACAGGATGAGGGCCACGGTGGTAAATACGATGGCGG
>JAUIMA010000536.1 GCA_030432675.1 Candidatus Hydrogenedentota bacterium
CGCCCTCGCCCTCGCCCTCGCCCTCGCCTTCGCCTTCGCCTTCGCCTTCGCCTTCGCCTTCGCCTTCGCCTTCGCCTTCACCTTCACCCTCTCCTTCTCCTTCTCCTTCTCCTTCTCCTTCGCCTTCGCCTTCGCCTTCACCCTCACCCTCACCCTCACCCTCACCCTCACCCTCACCTTCACCTTCACCTTCACCCCCCGGCGAACCTGTCATCGTAACTATTACGGTTCCCGTATTAGAACCTCCGCGCCCATCCGCTACCGTGTAACTAAAAGTTTCTTGCCCCACAAAATCAGTCGCCGGGGTATAGAGCAACTGTGTAGCCGCACCGTCAATGGTCACGCTGCCCCCTTCATCAGGTGTCCCTACCGCGATGATGGTTAAGGGATCCGATTCACTATCCGTGTCATTTGCCAACACGTCGATGGGTTGATTCACACTATTGGCCGGCACGCTCACGCTGTCATCCACGGCGGAAGGCGCCTCATTCAAGAGCGTTACCATTTGAATAAAGACTTCCACTTCCCCATCCACCAGGGTACTATCAGATTCATTGGTGCTATCGTCATGCCCGACCCAGGCCACCAGCGTTTTTCCCGAAACCGAGCCGTAAAGTACTTCCGCCCTGGCCGCGCGCTGCCCCCAACGTTCCGATTCTACCGTTTCACTGTCATCTCCCATGTCCGACAGGCGTATGTCATTGTCGCCCACCTCGGCCTCGTCTCCACCAGCGAGTTGTTGCCCATACACCTCATATTCCTGTTCCACCACGGGGAAACGATCGTCATCTCCTGTCCACACCACGAAATACCGTCCTGCGTTTTGGTCATAGATAATTCGTGGTACGCTGGCATCAAAATTGTCGCGAACAGTAGGATCTAGTTCCCCTTCATTGCCCAGATCAGAAAGACGAAGGTCGCCCACCCCAACGGGTAGCCCGGTGATACCATCCAGGCGCTTTCCAAAAATCTCCCCCTCCCCGTCCACCAATGCGTCGGTATCATCATCTCCCGCGAACACGACAAAATAGTTTCCTGTATCCGGATTCACGACAATAGAGGGATCTTCACCCCGGAAACGGGTATCGCCATCCGGGCCCATGTCGGAAATCCGAAAGTCGTTCGTTCCGACTTCCGCGCCCGTGCTACCCACAAGACGCTGCCCAAAAATTTCCACTTCCCCCTGCACCAACGACGAGGAAGATTCATTCGTAGCATCGTCGGAGCCCTCCCAAACCACCAGATACTCATCCACCGCCAGGTTATACACCACGGCAGGGCTACGCGCATCGAACTGTCGGCGAATGTGCACTTCGTCCTCTGCTTCGTCACCGAGGTCGCTGATCCGAAAATCGTTCTCCCCAATTTCCACGCCGGTCGCGCCATCCAGCCGCTGACAGAATACTTCCTGCTCCCCCTGCACAAGCGGCGTCCCTACATCGCCCGAGGCCCAAACCACGAGATACTCATTTGCCGTAGGGTTATAGGCCACATCGACGTCTTGTGGCAGGTATTGTGTATACGGAGTGACTGACCCGCCGATATCGCTGATGGCGAAGTCATTGTCACCGAGAGGGGCTCCCGTACTACCATCCAGGCGCTGTCCATAGACCTCTGCGTCCCCGTCTATATCGTCATCACCAATCCAAACCACCAGGTACTCATTGTTCACGCTGTTGTAAGCCACCCGGGGGTCACGGGCAGAGTGGCGGGTGCGCGTTGATGCATTGGATTCCCCCTCATCCCCCATATCACTAATTCGGAAATCATTCTCCCCCAGTTCATTTCCGGAATCTCCATGGAGCCGCTGCCCATATATTTCAAACTCCCCGTCCACCATTGGCGCTATGTTCTCTTCACCCCGCCACACGAGCAGAAACTCATTATTGGTGGTGTTATAGGCTCCGCGCACTTGGTCTACGCCAAAATTGGTGTCTTGATCGGTGCCCGCATCGCTCACGCGCCGATCGTTTCCGCCTACTTCCACGTTTTCTGCCGGCGCAGCACCCTTCTCCCCGGCTCCGCCAACCCCGGACATCCCAAGAACTATCCAAAACCCAACGAATACCCTACCAATGCCACGTGAAACCCCACCCCTTCTCAAAAAACGCATGCCACCCATTTGAAACTCCTCCCACGGCGAAAACCTTTCCAAAATGCTCATCGCATCGTACTACACCACCATCACACCTGCAAAACCGCCCCCACCCGGCGTCTTCCCGATACAATTACTGCGAAGCATCGGATAGAACCGTGCTCCTGCCCTCTCCGCTGTGCTACAATGTTCCGCTCCGTATCCGAAGGGCATTTCGCTTCCATCGGGTCCCGAATTACCAAGGATGGAACACGAAACCCATGCAACATGCCTTACGACTCTCGCCCGGTGGGCAACTGCGCTGGGAGTCTCTGCTCGACGATGCAAAAGACCTTGCGACTGTACAGGAGCGCTTCGCCGAAGACTGGCGTTTTGGACTGTTTTCACTCGGTGCCGAGAAGCTGAATGTCGAAGCCTATCCCACGCTGCTTTTCTGGCAGGAACTCTCGAACGAATTTCTCACCGCACTGTGCCACATTCCCGACGATAGTCATGATGTAGAAATTCCGGCCATCTCTGACGACGCACTGCACACCATTGTGCTCCATGCCCCCCCGATGACTGGCGGGGAGTATCTTTCCGTGAAGATGTTACTCCGCATCTGGAAGTCACTTGAGAATTGGGTTCAAGACCGAGCCCTCATGGAAGGCGGTCTCAATACGTTTCTGCAAAAGCACGCGGGGGCCTGGCACAAGGTCGGTATGGTCAGTTTTCACCTGGCCGAAAACCCCAATGATGAGGTGCGGCCGTTTGCTTTCATGGCCACCTACTCACCCGGCTTCAACGCGGCCGGCCATCTGAAGCACCTTCCCTTGCGCAGCGCCCTCGAGCAGTTCACCGAGGAAAGCAAGGATGGTGCCCTCAACAAAGTACTGTCCCCTGTCCGCGAAGCGGCCCGTCGCTGCCCCTGGGTCAAAGCACTTCTGGAGTCGGGCGAACTGTATGAGGCGACCAACTGGACAGCTCATGAAGCCTACCGCGTACTAAGGGATGCTGAAATTCTCGAAGAGTGTGGGCTGGCCTTGCGCCTGCCTGATTGGTGGAAGAAGAAAACCCGCCCTCAAGTGGCGGTGACGATCGGGGACGAATCCCGCACCACCATGGGCGCCAACTCGCTCCTCGACTTTCGTATGGACGTGGCGCTTGGTGACGAGCATCTGACGGCGGAAGAAGTCGATGAGTTACTCCGGGGCGACGATGGCCTGGTCATGCTGAAGGGCCAATGGGTCGAAGTCGACAAGGCCCGGCTCAATGAAGCCCTGGCGCATTGGAAGGCCATCGAGGAAACCGTGCGCGATGGGGAAATCGGATTCATCGAGGGCATGCGGCTCCTCGCAGGCGCGTCGAAGGATCTCACGTCGGAGGTAGAGGCCGACGACGAGCATGCCTGGGTCCATGTATCGGCTGGAACGGCCATGCAGGAACTGCTGACCAACCTTCGCTCCCCGGACCGCCTCGACACTTCCCAGGTACCCGAAGGTCTGCAGGCGACCCTTCGCCCCTACCAAAAGGACGGCCTGGCCTGGTTACATCTCCTGGCCGAGCTTGGCCTTGGTGCCTGTCTTGCCGATGACATGGGCCTGGGTAAGACCATTCAGGTGCTGGCCGCCTTACTGTGCCGACGTCAGGGCGATCGGGGTGACGCTTTGGCACCCGCACTGCTCATCGTGCCCGCTTCCCTGTTGGGCAATTGGAAGAACGAGTCCAATCGCTTTACACCGGCCCTGCGGATGACCATCCTCCATGCCTCCGAAATGGAGCCCGATGACCTGGATGCCTTGGGAGAAGTCGACGACCCCACCCGCTTTCGCGAGGTCGATGTGGTCATGACCACCTACGGCATGGTCACGCGACTGGAGTGGCTCCAGACTATAACGTGGGACATGCTGATTCTGGATGAAGCCCAGGCTATCAAGAATCCCGGTACGCGCCAAAGCAAGACCATCAAGAAATTGAAAGCCCGCTCCCGGGTTGCCTTGACGGGCACGCCCATTGAGAATAGCGTGCAAGACCTCGCTTCCATCTTTGAGTTCGTCAATCCGAAAGTTCCTGTGCCGGAAGACGTTTCCGCCGAGATGATGCAGCAGGTCAAAACCCTGTTGGCGTCGCGCGACTGGTACGATGCCGCGCTGCCCGAGGGGCGCAAGCTGTGGCGCGTGCCGACCGTGTTCGGAACCGATCTGGCTCCGCAGCTGGCGGAGGCCGCAGAGCGTGCGGGGCTCACGGTCGAGGAGGCCGTACGACAGATCGCCGAAACACAGCTGCGGGTGCAAACCATCGGCTTTGCGCCCGGGCAGCCCTATCTGG
>JAUIMA010000018.1 GCA_030432675.1 Candidatus Hydrogenedentota bacterium
GAAGGGAAAGCGGTGGGTCACCAGCGGACTGATGTGAAACTGCTTCGCGGCAACCAGACGCAAAATCTCGCCCATGTTCCGCTGCATGGTCCACCGCACGTAGCCATAGGGATAGTCGTGGCCGTCTTGCTCATAGGTGCTGTCGTAGCGTCCCGGTCCATAGGCGCGGGCGAACTTTACCTGGAGTTCTTTTTCGTAGTAAAGGCGACGGGGCAGGGCGCTTTCTACGTCACCCACCACGACCACTTCGCCCCGGTCCCGGGTGACTTCGCCCACGGTGGTGAAGAGGGCCTTAGAGCCGCTGGACGCACAAACAAGGCTGTGGTCCGCGCCCCGTCCACCGAGGGCCTGAAAGTGTTGTTTCAACGCGGTGGTATCGGAAAAGAAGTGGCCGGTGGGGCAATAGGCGCGCGCTGATTCTACCTGGGCCTCACTGGGGTCAAAGCCTTTGACCACGGCACCTTGGAGGGTGGCGAGGGCGGCGGTGCAATGACCGAGGAGGCCCATGCCCATGATGAGGACCAGGTCACCCGATTGGATGTGGCAGAGTCGCAGGGCCTGGAGGGCCACGCTGGCCACGGTTGCATAACAGGCCTCTTCCTCCGAGACGCCCTCGGGGATTTTCACCATCATGGTGTGGGGAACGGCATTTACCTCGGCGTGATTGGCAAACTCGAAGCCCGCGCAGGCGACCCGATCACCGGGCTCGAATCCTTCGCAGCGATAGCCCCGTTCCAGCACGACGCCACAACTGCTGTAGCCCAACGGAACGGGGCTGCTGATGAGATTGCGCACGACGCTGATGGTGTTGAAGAGGCCATCATTCTTGGCCCGATTCCACACTTGCTTGACCAGGTCGGGGCGCTTCCGGGCCTTTTGCCAGGGCGAGGACTTGGCGAGCTGATACACGGCGCGCTCCGTGCCCAGGCTCACGGCGGAGCAGGTGGTGGCCACCAGGGCGCCGTTGGCGGGACAGGTGGGCATGGGGTACTCGTCCACGCTGAGGGTCCCGTTCTTGAAATTCTGGGTCAATACCTTCATGGCCGTCTACCGGGATTCCGGGGTGTATTCCCCCGTGCGTTGCTGCTCGTGGTGTGAATTATAATTGCGGACATTTAAGCTCTCTGGAACCTGTGGAAAGATTGGTATTGAATTCCCCTCCTGGGAGGGGAGTAATCCTCCGTAATTGAGGTAATTCAGGTTGCCGCAATAATGGCCCATCAGCTTGAATCAAACCACTAGTCCTCATGATGGCGCTCCTGATTCATAACCTTGTTGCGCAACTGAACGACCAGTCTTCGGAGTTGTACGTGCTGGTCCGCACTGAAGGAGAATAAGAGAAACTGCACGCCGCTTACGATGAGCAAGAGGGCGATGATCAACAGGGGGCGTCCCCCGGCGTTTATGCCCAGGACGATGGACTGGTAGGCCAGGAAGAGCATGAGGGCCGCCCCGAGGAACATACTGAAGAGCCCGGCGCTCCCCATGAGGAGGAAGGGGGCCTGCCCAAAGGTGAACATGATGTGGGAGTAAATATAGCGGGGCGCGTTGAAACTCGATTTGCGCGCGGCCACACCGGGCTTGGGCGGTGCCCATCGGAGTACGGCCGGGATCTCGCCAATGCGAAAGCCCAGGGCGTCGGCCTGGGAAATGATTTCCAAGTGGATTTCCTTGCCGTCCTGTTCCAGAAAAAGGGCGTCAATGACGTGGCGGCGATAGCCCCGGGTCATGCCGCTCAACATGGTGATGGGTGATTGGGTCGCGTGCTGGAGAATCTTGTTGCCCACCCGGCTGAGGAAGACCCGATTGGCGGGCACGTTCTCGAGACGGCCTCCAGGGCCATGGGGCGAGGCGACGATCATGTCGCAATCTTGTGCCTCCAGACCGGCCAGCAGCTTCTCCACGATGTCAGGTCCCCAACTCAGGTCGGACTCGGTCGTGATGAGGGTCGCACCCCTGGCGTGTTTGAAACCCAGGCGGAGGGCATAGCCCCGGCCCCGATTGCGCGGGTAGCCCAGAAGGCGAAGGCCGGGCTCGGACTCCGCCAGCGCGGCCACCTGGTCGGCGCTGTCGTCCGTGCTGCCGTCGTTTATGATGAGGAGCTCCCACGTCGTATCCAGGCGATTCAGGGCCTCCAGCAAGGCGCGCAGATTCTGTTGTATATCGGCGCCTTCATTAAACATGGGGCAAATGACGCTGAGCGTTGGCGCGGGACCGTCGTGTGAAACCGGAGCTTCCATGGTGTGTAAATCGGTCCTTCCAAGGTCGGCTGGGGTGGGGTGACGTCGTGGGGCAGTATATCGACTGGTCCGAAATGATCACAAATGGGGAAGGGACTCGGCGGTGTGCGTTCAGGGGAATTTATCGCCCTAACCCGATTGAGGTATGATGACCGGGGTTTAACTTTGAAGGATCGGCTCATGTCCTATATAAAATTAGTTCTCTTCTCGTGTGTACTCAGTCTCGCTGGTCTGGTATCGGCAGCTACCCCCAACGTGGTAATGATAATCAGCGATGATCAGGCCTGGGGTGACTATAGTTTTATGGGGCACGAGGCCATTCAAACACCCCACATCGATAAACTGGCTTCCGAAGGCTTTACCTATACCCGGGGCTATGTGCCGGCCAGCCTGTGCCGTCCCAGCCTGGCGAGCCTTGCGACGGGACTCTATCCCCACCAGCACAAGATTACGTCCAACGATCCGCCGAAGGGCACGGACCGTAACCTCATGCTCGCCCACATCGACGCGGCAAACACCTTGGCCGATATGCTGGCCGAAAAAGGGTATGTTTCTCACCAGTCGGGCAAGTGGTGGGAAGGGAACTATACACGCGGCGGATTCACCCACGGGATGACCCACGGCGACACGACGCGGGGTGGCCGCCACGGCGACAAGGGTTTGGAGATTGGCCGGAAGGGCCTGGCTCCCATTGCGAATTTTCTGGATGAGACCAAAGGGACGCCTTTTTTTCTCTGGTATGCCCCCTTTCTGCCCCACACGCCCCACAATCCGCCGGAACGCTTGTTGGCGAAGTATCGCGCCGAAGGCCGCTCGGAGCATGTAGCGAAGTATTGGGCCATGTGCGCGTGGTTTGATGAGACCTGCGGAGAATTACTGGGGCTTTTGGAGGCCCGTGGGCTCAGCGATGACACCCTGGTCGTCTATGTAACCGACAATGGCTGGATACAGCGGGAAGATAAGCAGGCGTATGCGCCAAAGAGCAAGCGCTCTCCCTACGACGGGGGTCTGCGCACGCCCATCATCCTCAAGTGGCCGGGCAAGATTGCGCCGGGGAAGGATACCGAGACCTCCGTTTCGAGTCTTGACCTTATTCCCACGATTCTGGAAGCCTGCGAAGCGGATGTACCGGAGGCACTTCCGGGCGTCAGTCTCCTGGAGGGGCCACCTGCCGGGCGCGAGGCCCTCTTCGGTGAGATCTTCGCGCACGATGCCGTAGACATTCACAGGCCCTCAAGCAGTCTTCAATATCGCTGGATGGTAGAAGGAGAGTGGAAACTCATTCTCCCGGTGGAGGCATTGGGCCCGCCGGAGCTCTATCAATTGCGCCAGGACCCCCACGAAACCGAGAATCTCGCCACCAAAGAGTCTGCCCGGACGGAAGCGATGATTCAGGCCATTAACGCCTGGTGGCCGGGTGAGTAACGTTTAGGCGCGGTTGGTGCTGGTAAATCAGCGGCAAAGGCGATAGACTGGTGTTATGAGATGGACGTGCGGCACCATCCACAGAAGTGCGCGTCGAACCCATGGCGCAATGTGCGCCCATTCAGGGATGCTGTATTCCACGTAAGGGATTGTCTTGCATCGTTTCTTTGAGATTCTCATCGCACTGGGGCAAAACATGGCCGTGGTGCTGGCATTGCTCCTCGTGCTCAGCTGGGTGCATAACCGGCGTCCGGGCCTGCGCCCCAGAACGCATCAAGTCCTCTTTGGCACCCTCTTCGGCCTGGCGGCGTGCTGGGGGATGTTGTCCCCGGTGGAGTTGTCCCCGGGCGTGATCGTGGACAGCCGGGCGGTACTCGTATCGCTGGCGGCGCTCTTTGGCGGCTTTCTTGCCGGTAGTGTCGCGGCCCTTCCGGTTTGTGCGCTGCGACTGGCGTTGGGGGGAGTTGGAACCGCAGGCGGGATTTTTTCCGTTCTTGCGGCCCTGTTCTTCGGGGGGGTCTTGGCCCGCTATCTCACGCGCCGCGGGCAGCAGGTCGGTTATCGGCATCTGTTGCTCCTGGGGATTTCTACCTCCTGTGTTTCACTGGGGTCGATATTTCTATTGCCCGGCCCTCTTGCATTCCCCATGTTTGAGTCGGTCTCGATTTCTGTGGGGATCATCTACTCCCTGGGAACCCTCGTGTTGGGTGCACTGGTGATGATCGAGAATGAGCGCCGAATCGCCGAGCGATCTCGTTTGCAGAGCGACCAGCGCTTTCGCCGCGCCACCGACGCCAGTCAGATTGGCGTGTGGGAATGGGATGTGAAAACGGGTGAGATTACCCACTCCGATAATGCTGCGTTGCTCTTCGGTCTCTCCCGGCGCAGCCTGCCCACCCACTACGAGCGATTCTTTGCCTTACCTGACCCGGAAGATGGGCTGAAACTAAGAAACCTGATGCGGGAAACCATAGAACATGGATCCCGGTGTCATGCCGAGTATCGTTGCACCTGGCCCGATGGCACGGTTCACTGGCACGCCATCCGAGGGTTGGTCGAGCATGACGGAGACGGGGTAGCCACGGGTATGGTGGGTATCATCGCGGATATCAGCGAGCGGAGAGCCGCTCAGGCTGCCTTGGAAAAAAGTGAACTTCGCCTCATGGAGGCCCAGGAGATTTCGAAGACCGGTAGTTTCGAAGTGCGATTTGACGAAGATGTGCTGTACTGGTCAGACGAACTCTACCGGATGATGGAACTGGACCCGGCTGCTTTCACGCCGACGCAGCACAATTACCTTCAGTTTACCCATCCCGATGACCGGGCGGGTTATCGGGAGGCGATTCGTGATGCGCTCCGAGAGCGCGCGCCTTTATCCTTTGGATTTCGCGCCAATCTGGCGAGCGGAGAAGAGAAATTTCTGCATACCCACGCAAGCCCGAATTATGACGATGATGGAAACGTGAATGGGCTGCAGGGCACCGTGCAGGATGTGACTGACCGGGTTCAGGCAGAGCGGCAACTCCGGGATAGTGAAGCCCGATATCGATCGGTGGTCGAAAGTCTTCCGTTTTGTCTCCATGAGATCGATCCCGAAGGTCAGATGATCTCCATGAATGCATCCGGCCTGGCCATGTTGAATGCGAAGGATGAATCGGAAGTGCAGGGGGTGCACTATCTGGAACTCGTCGCAGAAAAGGACCGCGAGCGGGTGGCGCGGGGATTGGCAAGAGCCCTTGGCGGTGTTTACGTGCCGTTCGAATTTGAACCCGCTGGACCGGCCTCGGGGCGAACCTTTAGCTCCAGCTTCATGCCCGTGCGAGACAGTGTGGGGAAGGTGGTGCGTATTGTAGGCCACTCGATTGATATTACGGAGGAACGTCGCCGCCAGGATGAGTTGCGTGATCTGGCGGCAGCCATTGAGCAGGCGGCAGAATCCATCATGATTACGGATACCGCCGGTACCATTCAGTATGTCAATCCATCCTACGAGGCCATCACCGGGTTCACCCGCGAGGAAGCAATCGGTTCACCGGCCGCCATCGTGCGCAGTGGCGAGCAAGGGGCTGGCTTCTATGAATCGTTGTGGGAATCGTTGGCTATCGGAAAAACCTGGAATGGAGAGTATGTAAGTCGACATAAAGACGGGTCGACGATTAACCTGCGTGCGACGATTTCCCCTGTGTTTGAAGAGGGGCGCATCGTCAAGTATGTGGGAGTGCAGCGGGATATTACGCACGAGCTTGCGCTGGAGCGTCAACTAATACAGGCGCAGAAGATGGAAGCAGTCGGCACCCTGGCCGGTGGTATTGCCCACGACTTCAACAACATTCTCCAATCCATTCTGGGCTATTGTCACATTGCGCGGGAGTCAGAAGGCGGCGCACACCCGGAAACGGCGTCGTGTATCCGGGAAATCGAGGGAGGCGCCAATCGGGCGGGACACCTCGTGGGGCAGATTCTGACGTTCAGCCGTGCCACGGATGCGGCCTTCCGTCCCATTTCGTTGCCTGCCATCACCCGAGATGCCCTGGTTTTCATGCGGGGCTCGTTGCCGGCCTCCATCGACATTCGGCAGGACATTGAAGTGGAGTCGGCTTGGGTCCTGGGAGATGATACCCAGCTCCATCAGGTGTTGACCAACCTCTGTACCAATGCCTATCAGGCGATGGAAGAGCACGGCGGAATGTTGACCGTTGGACTTGCCCGGGAGCGGGTCGATGTGGAGCGAAGTGCCCGTAGTGGCGCGCTGACACCGGGTAGCTATATTCGTCTTTCCGTTGCCGACACGGGCACGGGTATTGAAGCGATCCATCTGGCGCGCATTTTCGACCCGTTTTTCACGACGAAGAAAGTGGGGAAGGGGACGGGGCTGGGACTCTCGTCGGTTCACGGTATCGTCACACGCATGGGGGGCATCATCGATATTGATAGCACACCGAACGTGGGTACGGTATTTCAGGTGTATCTACCAGAATGTGATGCGCCACGCACTTCCAACATGCCCGCTTCGGTGGCGAAGGAATCGGTTCCGGGAAAAGGGCGCGTTATGTTGGTGGATGACGAAACGGCAATCACGACGGCAGCTCGGGTCGTGCTGACGAAACAGGGTTTCGACGTGGAGGTCCACAATGATGCCCTGGAGGCGTTACATGCACTGGAATCTGATGGGGAATCCATCAACCTCCTGGTATGTGACTACACGATGCCCAAATTAAATGGGCTTGAACTTGCCCGGAAGGTGCGGGCATTTCGCCCGGAGTTGCCGATCATCATGGCCACTGGCGTGATTGAGAGTGACGATATGGAAAAGGCCCTGGCGGAGGGGATTCGTGAGATTTTGAAGAAGCCTTTCCGGATGGAGGTGCTGGTGGACGTGGTGCGACAACACCTCCACCCGGAAATGGCGGCTCAGGAAAAGTAACGCTCGCTGCGCAGGCACACCCGCACCAGCAAGAGCATGAGGGGCACTTCGATGAGCACGCCCACCACGGTGGCGAGTGCCGCGCCGGAGGAAAGGCCGAAGAGCATGACGGCCGTTGCGATGGCCACCTCAAAGTGATTGGAAGCGCCAATCAGTGCTGTGGGCGCGGCATCCCGGTAGTTCAGCCCGATAAGGCGCGCCAACCCGAAGGTCACGCCAAAGATGAGGACCGTCTGAATCGTCAGGGGAATGGCGATCCACAGAATCATGAGGGGGTTCGCCAGGATTACGTCGCCCTTGAAGGAGAAGAGCAGCACCAGGGTGAGCAGAAGGGCGGCGATCGTCACGGGAGTGAGGCGGTGAAGGAATTGCTCCTTGAACCAGGTTTCTCCCTTGGCCCGCAAGATTAGTTTCCGGCTGGCGTATCCACAGACCAGGGGCAGGGCCACATAGACGCTGATGGAAAGCAGGAGTGCCTGCCAGGGGACCGGGAGCTGACCGACATCGAGGAGGAAGCCACCGATGAGTCCAAAGAGGACCAGCATGGCGAGGGAGTTGATGGCCACCATGACGAGGGTGTGTCCGTCGTTGCCCCGTGCGCGGTATCCCCATACCAGCACCATGGCGGTGCAGGGCGCGATGCCCAGGAGGATACACCCGGCGAGGAAGCTCCGCCACAGGGGCACTTCCAGCATGCGGACGCCATTGGATTCCACGATGGTGCCTGCGGCATAGGTATCGCCCACGGCCCCTTCCACTCCCAGGGGGAGTTTGACGAGGTCGACGGCATCGGCGCCAATGAGACCGTTGAACAGGCCGCCGAGAAAGAGGAGGGCAATGCCATACATGGTGAAGGGCTTAATGGCCCAGTTGACGATGAGCGTCAGCAAGACGGGCTTGGTGCTCTTGCCCGCCTGAACGACTTCGCCGAAGTCGATCTTCACCATGATGGGGTACATCATGAAGAAGAGGCAGATGGCAATGGGGATGGAAACGACGGGGGCGCCGTTTACATCGAGGGTCATGCCGTCCAGCGTCGTGGCCACCGAAGGCGCGAGGCGACCGAGGAGGATACCGCCAATCATGCAGAGGGCGACCCAGAGGGTAAGGTAGCGTTCAAAAAGACTCATGGTAGATTTGGGATTGGGGCAGGCAGGGAATTCCATCAAGAATTCCTTTCATGGAAGTGTCGTGCGTGAGGGGTACGCCGGGGTGTCAGGTCAAGGCGTCGGGAAGGGTTTCTATGAAGGCGCGAATTTCGTCGCGTACCCGGCGGTAGTGCACCAGGCCCGCTTCTTCGTCGGGCTCCTCGCGGGCCAGGCGGGGCGGGTCATCAAAACCCACATGGGTGACTTTGGTGGTGCCGGGGAATAGGGGACAGTTCTCGTGGGCGTGGCCGCATACGCTCACGACGTGGTCCAGGGGGGTGTCGCGGAAGGAGTCGATGTGCTCCGATTCCTGCCTGGAAATATCGACGCCCGCTTCCTTCATGACACGGACGGCATTGGGGTTGAGGCCGTGGGTTTCGATACCGGCCGAAAAAGCCTGGATGGTATCCCCCTTGAGGTGGCGGCACCACCCTTCGGCCATTTGGCTCCGGCAGGAGTTGCCGGTGCAAAGGAATAGTACGTTCAGCTTCGGTTTTGTCTCTGACATAGGTCTACGGGATCCTGCTTCAAGATTGCCTGGAGCCGTTTCCGGTCCGCCGCATATTGGGGCGAAGCGTCTAACTGCGCAAACAACCAGGTCAAGGTGGGCGTCACATCGGACGCGTGCTCAGACTCGGGCAGGGCGAAATAAATCCAACGGCCTTCCTTGCGTGACGTCACCAGGCCCGCCTGGCGAAGAATGGCCAGGTGCTTTGACACGGTGGAGGGCGCGAGCTCCAGCAGCTCTACGATCTGACAGACACAGAGGGACTGTTCTCGCAGGGCGCCCAGGGCGCGCACCCGGTTCTCGTCGGCCAGGGCTTTGGTGATGGCAATCAGGTGGTCCATGTTATTTCCTCATTTCGCCATATGACGAAGTATAGCGCAGGAGCGCCGATGGGTCAAGTAGGCCGAATAGATCAGCGTACCGGGGCGTGCGGCATGTGTTGGCAGCCTGCCGCTCATTTCAGGGAACGCAGCCGGTCGGGGTAATCGGTGTAAATACGGTCGACTCTCATGTCGAGGAGCCATTGCATGGTCTTGGTGTCATTCACGGTCCAGGCACCGACCGCGAATCCGGCGTCTTTCATCTGGGCGACGATGGCGGGATTCAAGGCTCCCACATGGGGCACGAGGCTTTCAAAGCCATGTTTCCGGGCCGTTACCATGTCTTCGGTCAGCGGAGATTCCTTGAAACGATCCCAGAAGACTGGAATCTCCGGAGCCAATTCCTTCACCCGCGCCATTTTCTTCAGGTCGCCATCATTGAATCCCACCCAGGATTCGGCGCGGAGCGTGCGCACGAGGGCGATGGCGTCGTCTACGATATTCATCTTGGGTTGTATGGAAAGGCGCGTTCGCTGTTGCAGCTGGATGCGCTGAATGACCTGCTTCAGGGTGGGCATCGTGGCCGGGGGACACAAGGTGTCGTCCAGTTGCTTATCGTTCCGAAAACCCGTGGCGACATCTATGGCCTGCAATTCCGCGAGGGTGCTGGTGGCCACGTCCAGCGTCTTGTCGCCAAAGCGTTCGGTCGTTGCGTCGTGGGTGACCACGAGGTGTCCATCTGCGGCCTTGAAGACATCCACCTCAACCCAGTCTGCACCGAGTGCGATGGCCGCGTCGATGGCGGCCAGGGTGTTTTCAGGGTAGGTGCCCGAGTCGCCTCGGTGGGCCGTGATGCCGTTGTTTAAAAAGGATGCCGTGGCCTTTTCCTCGCGCAGGGCCGCCCGAAAGCGTCGGGGCTCGTCGGTGGCATACCACTGAATGCCGAGCGTCACCAGCTCGCGGAGGGATTGGGGGGTGAATTCGAAGGGCAACACCTCAAGATCGATACCGGCTTCCCGGGTTTCCGCGACCGCGGTCCGAAGTTGCTCCTGGCTGAGGGCAAAGGGCCAGGTGTCCTCCGTGGGTTTCAGGTGCAACTGCACCTGGTCGAGATGGGTGAAGCCCGTAGCGGCCGCCGCCTGATAGTCGCGCCAGATGGCGTCGGCATGGCCACCTATCCACAGCATGGTTCGGAGCTGAGGGATGGCGGCCTTCATGGTCTTGCAGGAGTCGATGCGGTTATGACAGAAAATGATCTGGTCCGCCACCTGATAGGTTTCGATGAGGGCAGCCAATTGGGAGAGTTCGACTGCTTTCAGATCGAGATAAATCTGGTAGTCCCGGTGGCGTTGGAGTACTTGAAAGACCTGTTTCAACGTGGGGATACGCTCATGGGCGAATGCCGGGTCGAACCAGCCTCCCGCGTCATAGCGTTGCAGTTCGGTGAGGGTCAATTGGGATACGGGCACGTCTGCCTGATCGCGTGCGTTGGTGGTCCGCTTCAGGGTGCTATCGTGGAGGCAGATGATGACGCCATCCGAGGTGGTGCGGATGTCAATTTCCGGGATGGTGCCGAGACGCCAGGCCTGGTAGTAGGCGGCCATGGTGTTTTCGGGCACTTCTCGCAGACCACCCCGGTGGGCCTGGACGTAGATTGGATCGGGTGTCGGGTCGGCGAAGGTGCTGAGCGCTGTGAAGATCAGGAGCAACACAGGGGCCAGGGGTAAGGGGGAATACTTCAAAACAGGACTCCGTTGAGACAGGGTGTGATAAACAGAACCCCCCAAGCATACCCCTGGCCTTCCCCTCATTTACAGATGGAGATCGCCCGCCATTTCGGGTTGATAGGCGAGTCGGGCTACCTCAAAGGTCGAGGGTCCCTTGGGTAAGCGCACTTCGAAGGTGTCGCCCACCCGATGGCCCAACATGGCGGTACCCAGCGGGGCGAGCACCGAGATGCGTGCCTCTTCGGGGTTGCCTTCTTCCGGGTAGACCAGGGTGCATAGCAGGGGCCGCCCCGTCGACAGATTCTTCAGCTCTACCTGAGAGCGCATGGTGATAAGATCTTCGGGCGTTTTGGAAGGGTCTTCCACCACTTCCGCCCGTTCCAGTTCGGCCGAGAGCTCCTGGATATGAGGCCGTTCGCGGTGTCCGGAATCGAGCTCCATGAGCTCCAGGCAGGCCAGGAGCCGTTCTTTGTCTTTGGTGGTAGTCCAGATTTGTTTTGCCATGGTAATTACCTCTTGTGGTGCCATGTGGAGGCACGCCCCGTTGTGTTCGTGGTTTGATTAAGCAGATGGGCCATTATTTCAGCAGCCTGAATTGCCTAAGTTACGGAGGATTACTCCCCTCCTTGGAGGGGCCGGGGGTGGGTCACGTCATGAAAAGAAACCCAACCCACCCTTAACCCCTCCCGGGAGGGGAATTTATTACCGAAGTTCCCCGCAGGTTCAAGCGAACTTATAGGTCCACATTTCTAATTCACACCATTAGATATGGTAGTCGCCCGCACGTTCGGGCTGATAAAGCAGTTCTTCCACCTGGTAGGTGGCCACGCCACGTTTGCCCTGCACCTCAAAGCAATCCCCCAGCCGACGGCCGAAGAGCCCCAGCCCCAGGGGATCGAGAATGCAGACATTGGATTCGTGGGCGTGGAGATCCCGGGGGAAGACGAGGACGACGATCTGTTCTTCACGCTGATGCACTTCCCGTAGCCGGACCCGCGCATTCATGGTGATCACATCGCCCGGTACTTCCCGGGGGGAGGTTACCCGCGCTTCCGTCAATACCGTGTCCAGGGTGTCGGCATTGTCTTGCCACTCCTTTCGACCGAAAACACGGACGACCGCAATCAATTCCTTCAGCCGGTCAAAGTCATATTGGTTTACGCACGTGGCCCGCTCTTCCGCGAGGCGGAGGACGTCTCCTTCTTCGGCAGGAAGCGCGCCGCCGGCCAGGGAGCGAAACAGCATGTCGCGCATTTCCCGCGCCGCCTTGGCCAGCGAATCAGCCTGGACACTGCCCGACCAGTAGCCCACAAACGCGGCAATCAGTCCGTCAAGATAGACCACCATCTTGACCGAGGTGTCATCGCGGCGGTGATTGCGTCCCTGGACCCGGTCGAAGAGGTGCTCCACAAAGTCCTGGTAGCGACGATGGAGCTTGTTGACCCGGGGGCCCAATTGTTCGGGCTGGGGTTCGATGCCCAAATAACTCGGGAAACAGAAGGGCTGAAAAAAGAGCCGATCCCGGTTGTGGTTGTACAGGCGCAAGCGGATGACATCAAGCACCGCATCTTCCGGGGTGGCGCCTTTTACGTAGGTCGTCAGTCGATCCATAACGGCTTCCCCGATCCGTTCGGCCACCTGGGCATAGAGGTCCTCCTTGCCCTGGAAGGTGTTGTAGAGGGTGCCTACCGAGACACCGGCTTCCCGGGCCACGGCATCCATGGTCGTCTGGGCGAAGCCTTTGGCGTAAAAGAGTTGTTCGGCGGCATCCAGGATATCGTGATTACGGCGTCGTTGGGTCATATCGCTTAGAAACACCTGCCCGGACGCCCTCGGGGTCCGTGCGTTGGGGTGGTGAGTGGGTATTCATATTGTGAATATATATTCATCGTAGCCCCCAATCGGTGTTCATGTCAATGAAAGTCGTGGAAAAAGCGCGGTGGCCCGGCCTTCCGGGCTTCGGCGTGGAATCTGCGCCCGGGCTTCCGTAGAATAGCGAATCGTACCTATGCCAACCTGACAGTAACCATGCGCAGGCCCTGCGGGGTCGGGAGCGTTACGCTCCCACACTGCGCGACGAAAGGCACACGTTTATGCGTTCTATTTCTGCTTGGGCTTTAACGGGGCTCCTCAGCGCCACGGCGGTGGCCCTGCCCCTCTCTGAAGATTCAAAGATGATTCGCCTTCCCTACAACAACCCGGGGCTTACCGTTGACCTGGGGGTGGGGCTTTGGGCTTCTCCCATGCCGATGGATTACGACGGGGATGGCGATATGGATCTGCTGTGCGCCACCCCGGACAAGCCCTACAATGGCCTCTACTTTTTTGAGAATGCAACGGGGAACGTGGATTGGCCTGTATTCAAGCCAGCGGTTCGCCTGTCGACCGTGGGCCGGAATACCATGATCTCCTATGAAGGGGATGGCTGGCTTATCGCTGATCCAGGCAAGCACTATCCCAATTTTTCCAAAACCCTGTTTGAGGAGCCCGTAGACATTCCTTATGAGCCCACGTTTAAGGCGACCCGTGCGAAGCAGTGGAAGTTCGTGGACTATGACGGCGATGGCGTGCGTGATCTTATCGTCGGTGCCAGTGACTGGACGGATTACGGCTGGGACAATGCCTTCAACGACAAAGGCGAATGGACCAATGGCAAGCTCTATGGTCACATCTACGTCATGCGCAACACGGGCACCAACGATGCTCCCGCCTATGCCGAAGCCATGCAGGTGCAGGCGGGCGATGGTCCCCTGGATGTCTATGGCTGCCCCTCGCCGAACTTTGTGGACATGGATAAGGATGGGGATCTCGACATTATTGCGGGTGAATTCCTGGACCGCATTTCCTATTTTGAAAACGTGGGCACGCGCACCAATCCCAAGTATGCTGCAGGGCGTTTTCTGCAGCAGGATGGCGAGACCCTTCATCTGGACCTGCAGATGCTTCAGGTGGTCGTGTACGATTGGAACGACGACGGGAACCCCGATATCTTCGTGGGGAAAGAAGACGGCCGGGTGGTCTTGATGCTGGGTACGGGCGCATTCAATGAAGGGGTGCCCCGGTTTACGCCGCCCCGTTATCTTCAGCAGGAAGCCGACACCGTCAAGGTGGGTGCCCTCACGACGCCGGTCGGTTTTGACTGGGATGGCGACGGGGACGAAGATATCGTGGCGGGTGACACGGCGGGCTACATTAATTTTGTGGAAAACCTGGGCGGTGGTGAAACTCCCGTCTGGGCGAAGCCCGTATATCTCCAGGTCGATGGTGCGCCTATTCGCATCCAGGCAGGGCCCAATGGTTCGATTCAGGGGCCAGCCGAAGCCAAGTGGGGCTATACGGTGCTTGATGTGGCCGACTGGGACCACGATGGACTGGCCGATGTGGTAATCAATTCCATCTGGGGCAAGGTGCAGTGGTACAAGAACGTGGGTGAAGCGGGCAAGCCCCAGCTCGCTGCCGCGCAGCCCGTCGAAGTGGCGTGGAAGGGCGAAACGCCCAAGCCCGCCTGGTTCTGGTGGAATCCGGAAGGGAAAGAACTGGTGACCCAATGGCGCACGAGCCCGGTGGTCCAGGACCTCAATGGAGACGGACTCAACGACCTGATCATGCTTGACCAGGAAGGGTATCTGGCCTTTTTTGAACGCAGCAAGACGGAAGATGGTCTCGTGCTCAATCCGCCCCAGCGGATTTTCAAGGATGAGAACGGGGATGCGTTACGGCTGAATACGCGCGATGGTGGCGGCAGCGGACGGCGGAAGTTTGTGCTCTATGACTGGGATCAGGACGGCAAGCTCGACATGCTGATAAACAGCAAGAACATGGATTTCATGCGCAATGTGGCCGAGAAGCCGGGTGAATATCAGTTCAAGAACGAAGGATTGGTTGATCCCCACCTGCTTGCTGGCCACACGACCAGCCCGGCCATTGTCGATTGGGACCAAAACGGGGTGGGCGACCTCTTGATTGGTGCCGAAGATGGCTTCTTTTACTATTTGAAAAACCCCAATTCGTAATCAGGCCTTCCTGGACACGATGAGACCCAACTCTATGGGCCGCTCACAGACAGCCCTTCGGCGCTGTAAGCGGCCCTTTTTTCGGTTATAGCGGTCTATCAGGTGGCAACCTGTCTCTCGTATTTGCTACACTTTGTGTCTCTAGTGCGGAGAGGTGGCCGAGTGGTTGAAGGCGGCGGCCTCGAAAGCCGTTGTGCGGTTCCCCCGTACCGGGGGTTCGAATCCCCCCCTCTCCGCCATTCATTTCCTTCCCCTCCCTTATTCTTCAGGGAAAATACCCTCTGTGGGTGGCCGCGCTCCCACCGATCCTCTTCTGCCACAGGACATCATTGCTACACTCCGGGCGAATTGTAACGAAAGAGTGTCAAACTATTGCCGAAATGACAATATTTTGTTATACTCAGGGCGTGTGAGAAGAACTGGGCGATTGGTTTCAGCAACGTAGTGCCTGCATTTGTACCCAATTGGGTGGGTTGATGCAGGTTTCGGATCGGGTTTGTCCGGTTTGCTTGAGACCGATGCGGCGAAGAATCTCTTCCTCATTTAATTTTGGACTTATAGGTCTGGCGCTATCCGTGCATCTATCGGTATGTCTTATCGGTGGTAGGAGGCCCAGGCCGAGCACGGGATTGTTTCGCGTGCTCACTTAGCGCTAAGTCAATGGAAGAAGCAGCAGAAAGGGACAACACAATGAAGAAATGCATGATTTTGGGGCTTGCGCTCCTCGCGGGCAGCGTGGCTCAGGCCGCTACGGTGGATTTCCACGCCTTCAACATCCGCAACAATGACGGCTCGATCACGGCTCCATGGGACAGTGATATGTCCATCATCGAAAACGCAGCGGGTGACGGCTTCTCCGCCATGACACCCCGCAGTGGCCAAAAAGTAGGTTATGGTACGAATGCCTTTGACGGATGCGAGCTCAATGACCTTGCTTCGGTGGACTGGGATAAAGTGAGCGGTGCCGCCAACGTTTCTTACCTCAACATCTGGGTCACGGACGGCACGAACTACGCGGTAATCTCCTCTGAGAACGATTACCGTGGTACCGATTTCGCCACGCGTAACCAGTGGAAGATCTTCGAATACGGTCCTGGTGCCGGATTTGACTGGCTCTTCGATGCAGGAACGGGTGGACGCTCCAGCCAGTACCTGACCCTCAATGGTTCCAACGCCACGTTGGCGGATATTTCCGACGACGTAAAGATATTCGCTGGCCCGGTTGGCCCTACGGTTGGCGTGGGCACTGGCGCTCCCCGTGGTGGCTACGGCTTCAATCTCATCTATGGTGATACGGCCAGTAACTTCCTCGGTGCCTACCACCTCGAGAACCTCACCGTCACGCTGAACAAGGGCGCGGGTCCTGAAGTCTTCGCGGCTTCTGCTCCGGTTCCCGAGCCCGCTACGGTCAGCCTGCTCCTCATGGGCCTCGGTGGTCTTGCCGCCCGCGCGCGCCGCAAGAAGGCCTAAGGCTTTCAGGATAGCGTAGCTACCGTCAATTCGTTTGCGCCCCCGCACTCCCACTTGGGACTGCGGGGGTGTTTTTTGTTGGTGCATGGGCAGTGGGTGGGTACCCACAGAGAATCGCTCCGCCAGAAGGACATCTCACCACGCCGTCGCATGAACTGGAATGTTCGATCGCGCAGTGGGGGGCACGCTCCTTGGGGAGAAGCGCAACAAGCTGCCGCACTCCAAGGAGTCCCCTTTTATTTCGCGCGTACCCGGAAGATCCGTTTCCCGGTGTAGGTCTGGCCAAACATGTCGGTGGTACGGACGGTGAGGGTGTGGGTGCCGGGTTCGATGCCCTTCGGCAGCGGGGCTTTCCACATGTGGTAGGACTTGCTGGGGTAGTCCATTTTCCAGCCGAAGAGGGTGTCCAGCTTGACGCCCTCCACCGTGGCATCGAGAAAGGGGCTTTGCTCGTGCATACGAAGGCATTCGGGGTCGATGGTGATGGTTTGATCCATGGGGAGCCACGCGTCGCCGTTACCAACCTGCATTTCCACCGTGCTGCGTGCGGAACCGGCGAAGACATTCACCAGGACTTCCGTATCGGTGAGCGTGGCCTCGGGGACATCGTCGGCGAGGTAGATGTTCATCTGATAGTTGGCGGGGCGACTGGCGGCCTTGAATTCAATGGCGTACTGGTTGCCGTCGAAGGTGATTTTCGAGTAGCCGTTGGGTGCGCCATCATTCATGGTGGCGTGGGGGATACCGCGCTCGTCCTGGGCGCCACACCACCAACTGCCCGAGACGGTGGCGTTGATAAAGAGGTGGTGGGGTTCGGGACCTTTCCAGCCGTGCTCCTCCTCCATGAAGAGGTGAATTTGCTCGTGTACGTGGGCGGCGATGGTGAGGGTGTGGGGGCGATCGGACAGGAGCGCCAGCATTTCATCGCGCTGCTTACACCGGACAATGGGGACGTGCATCAGGAGGACGACCAGTTTTTCTTTGGGCACACCGGCGAGGTAGTTTTTGACGAAGGCCAGCTGTTCATCGGTGAAGGCGGCGGTATACCCCTTCTTTTCCGGGGGGAAATAGATATTGTTGAGGGGGATGAAGACGACTTCGCCGTACTCGAAGGCGTAGGTGCTGGGGCCGAAGAATCGCTCGAAGGTGTCGTCGGTGTACTTGTTTTCGGTGGCACCCCGATTGTTGTCGTGGTTACCGAAGACGTTGTACCAGGGGATGCCGATCTGGGCGATGCTCTCGCTGATTTCTGAGAAGAGCGCCGGGTCATCGGCCACGATGTCGCCGAGGGAGACGCCGAAAATGGCATCGGTGTCGAGGCACTCTTCCACCACATCATGGGTAACGAAATTCACTTCACGGAGTCCCCGTGCCTGGGTGTCGCCAAAGAAGAGGCCGCTAAAGGGCTGGTCCTCCGGATGGGGAGTGAGGGCGAAGTCGATGCTTTCCGGCAACGGGCCGGTGGGAGCGATTCCGGCCACGGGCAATTCGGGCGAGCCTTGGGTGCTGTGCAGGTAATAGTGCTGGGGAATCTGGGCGCTGTTGACCGGGAGTTGGAAGTGGGCGGGCTTGACGACGAAAATACTGCCATGTTCATCGATGGGGAGAGACCACCTTCCTTCCGCGTCGGTGCGGACGACATCCCGGCCGTTGGAAACGGCCACGCCGGGCACCCCCTTCTCGGCGGCATCCGAACGTAGGTTCTGATTGACGTCCAGATAAACCCGGCCCTGGGCAGTGGTATCCGCCACGGCGGAGAATCCACCGAAGGGGAGGAGGAACAGCAAGGGGAAAAGTCGGCGTAACATGATACTTCCTTCACAGGCTGACGAGCCGCGCGATGCGGCAGCGGGGGGATCAACTTTATATGGTCATGCAATTCGTACTAACATACCCGAGTAAGCCGGGCCAATTCATATCCCGTTCCGTCCCCAATTCTCTTTCGATCCCCTGGAGTTATCTGTGTCCTCTGAAGTGCATAGCCTCTTATTAAGCGCATCCGAGCGAAATCTTTTTCTGGAGCGCCTCGATCTTCCGGCGGGAATCGCTGCCCGTCTGCGATTTGCCGTGCATTTGAGCGGATACCTGGAGGTTTCCCTGCCGGAGAAGGATCTCGTCCAGTTGTTACAAACGCTGGCCGAGGTGATGACGGCCGGTAAGGATATGGAAATGATAGCGGCCATTGAGGGCATGACCGAGCGGAACGGCATGGTCGAAGATGGGGGCGAGGAGGAAGGTGGGGCTGATGTAGTCATGGATGAATTGCCCAATGAGATTCTCGACAAGGTGCGCGAGTTCGTCAAAGCCGGCGATTTTGCAACCCCCGAAGAGGCCTTTGAGGCAGTCCAAGCGTTTATGGAGGAGCACAATAGTCAGGCCCTCGATGAGTTTTGTGGGCTGGCTCCGGTCCAGGTGTACGAATTGCTCAACACCGCGTGGAGCGGTGCCGATGCGGTCTTGTCGCTCTCTGCCACGTTGACGGAGGAGGATTTGACGGAAAGCGCCATGGCGCAGAATGGGATGCGCTTCCTCCAGTATGTTGCGGAAGAAGGCCCGATTGGACTGACCGCCCGGAAGAACATGAATCGCAAGGGGGTCGTCGGCTTGGGGCCGCTGTTGGAATGGCCGCGTTTCGACTGGGAAACGTTCAGGGAATATCACAAGGCCCCCAACGAGGAAGACTATCAGTCGTTGAATGTGTTGCGCATCCTGCTCGAGTTTGCCGACTATATCAAGCTCCAGAAGGGTAAGCTTTCCCTCACCAAAAAGGGCGAACGGTGCCTGAAAAAGTCCGCCTATGGCGAAATGCAGGTTGCTCTTTTTACGGAGCTTTTCTGCGAGATGAATCTGGCCTATCTCGACGGGCTCCCCGAGTACCCCGAAGTCCAGTCGACGATTCCCTTCATCCTCTATGTGATTCAGGAGCTGGCTCAGGAAGACGTCACGGTCGATACGCTTTCGAAGCGGGTCTTTTTGACACCGGTCATGGAAGAATTTGAGGAATCGGGCTACGAAGGACACAGTGCGGTTGCGCTGACGACCCGCATACTGAACCCCCTTCATGATTTCGGGCTACTGGAACAGCGCCTCGGTTCCCATCCAGAATATAAATACGAGATGTTGACGGCCGTTCAGCTCACGCCTTTATTTCGGAAGATGATCGGTTTTCGCTTTCCCGACCCCAACTCCATGCCCACCCCACGCACCTGACGGGTACTTGGCCAGCTACATCATCTTGTGCTCCCTTCCGGGGTCGTGATACGATATCTTGAGTTGGTTCGCGGCAAAGTCTACATGTAGTGTTCAGGAGGTCTGGTCCCGGGTATGACGGCAAATTATCGAGGTTTCAACCGCATGGGCCATCTGGCTCCGTATATCCTGGGGTGTCTGTTAATCGCCCTGGGCCTCATTGCCGACACTGCGGAGGCGGCTTCTGTGGTGCGCAAGCCCATGGAGACGGGGGTGACCATCGCCCTCAAGGGCGGGCGTACCCTCTATCTGGAATGCCGTACCCCCCGGGGGACAAAGCAAGAGGACTTTCTCCGTACTTACCTGGCGGACCCCAAGGCGGCAGGCCGCTTTTCCAGCGTGAGCACGGTTCCGCTCATGTACCCGGACCTGAAGCCGACGGTTCAGCGAAAAGTCATGGAAACCATGTTTCCCGATGATTTCTCTAATCCAGAGGGATGGTGGCACGTGGTAACCTATGACGGTTCGCTGGGCGTGGAAACCTGGTGGAATCTGGCGGAATGGCTCACCGGAAAGGGCACCAACTACAAGACCGTGGAGGTCTTGATGGAAAATCGGGAAGCCCGGGATGGTCAGTTGGAGAAGGGGCAGTTGCTCTTTTTTCCAAAATCCCTGTTGCTGCCGGAATTTCAGCGTCTGACGCCCGACCACGAAGCCCGCATGACCCGCCTGCGTCCCCCTCCTATTCTGGTACCCGTTGAGAGCGCCGACGAAGAGGATGGGGGGGTGTTTGAAGACGACTTTGTGGAAGGCGATCTGCGCTACGGCAAGGATTCTAAAGGGGACTATGCGGCCTACGACCTGAAAAAGGGCGAGGCCCTGTATACGTCGGTGGTTATTCGTTTTACGGAATTTCGCGAAGTCAGTGTGGTCAATGAAGCGGCTGCGGAAATTCTGAAGCGAAGCGGCATTTCCAATCCCCGTCGGATTCACGTCGGTCAGGAAATCCGTATTCCACAGGATATGCTGGCCGATCGCTATCTGCCCAAAGAGAGCGAACGACGTCAGGCCTTTGAGGCCAGCCATGCCGCGGCGGCCGAGACGGTTCGACCCGCGCCGAGCACCGGGAGGGGCTTGCAGGGTATCGCTATCATCCTGGATGCCGGTCACGGCGGCTCGGACCAGGGTACCCATCATGGAAACTTGTTTGAAGACGAGTTGAACTATGACATTGTCGTGCGGATTAAAAAGTTGCTGGAGTCCACCACCCAAGCCCGCGTTTACGTGACTGTGCGGGACAAGAGCCAGGGGTTTACGCCCTCTGATGACCGTCGCTTTCGCCATGACGAGGACGAAGTGGTCCTGACATCGCCCAATTATGCGCCCACCAATACCCGCGTATCGGCCAATCTCCGCTGGTATCTGGCCAATGACTACTACCGGCAAGAATTGTCCCGGGGCACGCGGCCCGAACAGGTGCTCTTTGCGTCGATCCACTGTGATGCCCTCTATGAGAAGCTGCGGGGTTCGATGGTCTATATCCCTGGTGCAGCCTATCGTGAAGAGGCCGAGTCTCCGCCTGGTGGCACCATCTATACGAATTTTAAGGAGGCCCGGGAGCACCGCTCTGTGCGCTTTACCCGCGCCGAATTGCGCCGCGACGAGGCCCTTTCCCGCAGTTTCGCCACGACGCTGCTCGCTTCGTTACGCAGTCACAACCCGCAAATTGCCGTACACCGCACGAGTGACCCCATTCGCAACGTGATTCAGCGGACGCGGACCAAACGGTACGTGCCGGCGGTACTGCGGAACACGCTGGTTCCCACGAAAGTACTGGTGGAAACGGCCAACCTCAAGAACCCAGTCGACCGCCAACGCCTGGCGGATCCGGAGTGGCGTCAGTGGTATGCGGAGGCCTTTGTGGACGCCGTGCGGCAGTATTTTACGTCCTGATGGTGGTCCGCGTTTTTCACGCTATTAGTGCTTTGAGGTTTTCGCGGGCTTGAAACCGCCGATGAAGGGGTGTAAGATTAGCCCTTCTTTGCGCCACCGTGCTTGGGTACCACGGGAGCTTCCTGGGAGAGGCCTTCGGTGTTTTCGAGCATTCCCGGGAGTGAGTCCCCAATCCAACGGGGTGGCCCACATACTCAACCATCCTCAAATCCGGCATTTATACGAAGGAAGTGCACCCTATGCAGACCGCTGATCGGCTGAATAAAATTCCCCCGTATCTTTTCATGACCTTGCGGAACAAGATCAACGAGGCCAAGTCCCGTGGCGTAGACGTCATCAGCCTGGCCATCGGTGATCCGGTAGAACCCACGCCCCAGTCCGTCATTGATGCCCTTTCCAAGGCGGCCCAGGACCCGGCGAACCACCCCTATCCCACCGATGAAGAGTGGGGTATGCTGGCGTTTCGTGAGTCGGTGGCCCGCTGGTATAAGCGTCGCTATGATGTCGACCTTGAAGCAGCCAAAGAAATTGTGGCGCTGATTGGTTCGAAAGAAGGCTGTCACCACTTCGGCATGGCCGTTATCAATCCCGGCGATTCGGTGCTGGTAACTGACCCGGGCTATCCCGGTTACAAGCCGGCCATCTGGTTCGCCGGTGGTGAGCCCGTGGCCGTACCCATGCGCTCGGAAGATGACTTTCTGCCCCGCTTCGAAGACATTCCGGCCGATGTGGCCAAGAAAGCTGTGGCCTTCTTCCTGAACTACCCCAACAACCCCACGGGTGCCGTGGCCACGCCGAAATTCCTCAACGAACTGGTGGAATTCGCCAAGAGCAACGACATCGTGGTGTGTTACGACAACCCCTACAGCGAAGTGGTCTTTGGCGTAGAGCGCCTGAGTTTCCTCAATGCGCCGGGCGCCAAAGAAGTGGGTGTGGAGTTCAACTCCCTGTCCAAGCCCTACAACATGACGGGCTGGCGTATTGGTATGGCCTGTGGTAATCAGGACATTATCAAGGCTATCGCGACCTCCAAGGCGAACACGGACTCGGGTATTTTCAATGCGGTGCAGTATGCGGGTATCGAAGCCCTCGACAACTGCGACGGCCACATTGAAGGTATGCTCGAAACCTATGGCAACCGCCGTAACAAGATTATCGAAACGCTCCGAGCCCTGGGTTGGACCTACGATCCGCCCAAGGGTGCCTTCTACCTCTGGGTGCCCGCGCCCAAGGGGTATACGTCGGCCGAATTCTGCGACTACATGTTGGAAGAATGTGCGGTCGTGCTCGCTCCCGGTGCGGGCTATGGCGTCAACGGGGAAGGCTTCGTGCGCTTCTCCCTCACCGTATCCGACGAGCGGCTGGATGAAGCCCTGGCCCGGATGCGGGATAAATTGAAACCCTTTACTTTTTGATATGACAGACGCGCGTCTTGATCCCAGGCTTCGGCGTGGGGGCTCGGATGTATCGAAGGACGCAGGTGTCCCAGCGCGTAGACCCAAGAACGTGGGAGATAGTGTGCGTGGTTGAAGCAGCCCGCCAACTAATCGCGAATATGAGTGCATTCGGCCTTGAAATATCAGAAGACCAAATCTGTGTTGTTCCCAAAGGAGCCACGAAACATGACGCCCTTGACGCCCTGATCGCGGCCGTGGGGACGAATCCCGTGGTTACCGACGTGGAGGCCTTTCGTGCCGCCGTGTATGAGCGGGAAGCCATCATGAGCACGGGCATTGGCGATGGTATTGCCATCCCCCATGTGCGGATACCGGAGATTACGGAGGCCACCCTGGGCGTGGGTATTGCACCCCATGGACTGCCTTTTGACACCCTCGATAACAAGCCGGTCCACGTGTTGGTGTTGTTTGCCACGCCCGCTGGTTCGGATAAAGAGTACTTGAGCCTGCTGGCCCAGGTCATGCTCTCCCTGCGGGACAAGGCCCTCTTCGATGGCCTGGTGGCCTGCAAGACGTCGAAAGAGGTCTATACCCTGTTGAACGGGTAGGGGACCTACGAAGATTACAAGATGTTATCGCGCACCATCATTGATTCGATGGTGCGCGATTTTCTTTTTGGGGGTGGGAAAGGCTTTTCTTGAGCACACCCAAGCGTCAATCGTGCCGCGCGATCCCGAGAAGGCGAGTTTCAACGAGCCTGACGGGTTCGTGCGCGTGGAGTCGAGGTGCGCTTTTCGCCAGACTAAATCCGAGTTAATCCACCGGCTCTGCCAGTGGTTGCTGATTGAAAAGTGAAGGTGTCCCATTTCACGGCGATAGGAGGACGCCCGATTTTAGTTTTCCACTCTTGCCCCGCCACCTGTGCTCCATGCACACGAAACCTCGCGTAGCTCGGTATCGCGTGGCACGAGTCCGCTCCTCACACGCGAAAAGTATGGTTCATCAGGCTTGAGAATACGTTCGTCTTGAATGCTCACGCCACCGGAGTCAAGGCCTTACGAATTGGAGTTCATTGTTTGTTGGCCTGAAAGGCCCCTGCAGTTCAAAAGCCCAGGGCTGAAAGCTGTCGTGCCCCTTCGGGGCGGCTCGCGCCAACTGAAAGCCTATGACCGCTCCGATATTAACCATAAAAAATGTAAACTGGGGTCCATCCAGCTTGGTGGACGTTGGTTTCGCATCGGCGGGGCAATAGGCACACACGTCCAGGTGGGTTTCTACCAATGTACGCTCTAATCGGATGAACCAAACGTATGCTACGTTCTTCCGTCATGTGGTAGGTTTTTTGCGCCGATATACCCCATCTTGCGGTTTTTCATTGACACCGCCGGGCCACTCCGATAAGATACCGTCATCGTTGGTGCATCTGCCACAAGCGGATGCGGCAAGAGGGAACCTGGTGTAAATCCGGGACTGCCCCGCAGCGGTAATTGAAAACGAAACCCATTATTAAGCACTGATTGCCTGTAGCGGTTGGGAAGCGATGGGGAGTAGGTTGGTCACTTCGGTGGCCGTGTTCATGAGTCCGAAGACCTGCCAATGATCGGTGTGTTTCCCTTGGGAAATGCGTCGCGACTGCGTCCTTCGTGGGAAAGGGACGGTCGAAGAACAAGCACACACTGCTTGATCGTCCTTGGCGAGGCGCGCCCCCGATCGGCCGTGGTGGCTTTCTCTTCTTCCTCACTCCCCCCAGACTTCCGGCCACCGGTGTGTCTGGTGGGCAGACCTTCCCCGTTGAGACTCCGTCGATGAAATCGCGGGTTGCGAAGGGCCTCCGGGTCAGAAGGTTGGTGACGGATGACGAAGACACACGAACAATGGGTCGTAACGAAACGGGACGGGCGCAGCGTGCCCTTTGAACTGGGGCGCATTACGCGGGCCATCGAAAACGCCTTTCGGGCGGACCGAAACTTGAAGGCGGACGGGCCCCTG
>JAUIMA010000537.1 GCA_030432675.1 Candidatus Hydrogenedentota bacterium
CTCAAATACGATTTCCTGGTCGCTGGCCAGTTCTATGGGGCGCACCACCCACGGCTTACCCATGTTGTCTACGGTGAGCTTGGCTACACCCGAGTTGATGGCCGCCTGGAGTGATTCGGTCGCGTCTTCCGGGTTAAAGCCCCACCAGGACGCCCGGGCCTCCTGGACTTCGCCCGCAGCGACCTGGTCGATTTTCGCCTGATTGACTTCGGCTAGTGCTACGCTGGAAAAGAGTAATGCGGTTAGGAGAGACGTGTGTATACGTGAAAGATAAAACATGGGACTTCCTGGAACGAGGCTGGAGACTCGGCTGAAGGGTGGATTGGGTTTCGGCTCCAACGTGGTTGGAAGGAGCAGATGCCGATACGGGAAATTCTTAAGGACACCAAGTCTATCGAGAGGCACCGAAAGAGTCAAATCCGCTTACCGCCTCTTACAACATGGAACGCACATCGGAGGAGCACGTTGGGAAGGCGAAGAGGACTGACTTCACTTCCTTGGCCGTGTGTCCGAATTTCATGGCCAACGCTAAGAGGTTTATGGTCTCCGCGGCATCGGGTCCCAGGAGATGGGCACCGAGTAACCGATCACTCTTTTCCTCGACCACGATGCGGTAAGCGGAACAGGGAGCTGATAGTTTCCGCATGGAAGCCCATCCGCTCCGGTCCCCTTCCAACACGCGAACGCTTCGCCCCTGGGCCCGGGCCTCCGCCACCGTCATCCCCACGGCAGCCAAGGGGGGCACGGTATACAACACGGTGGGCACAACGCCATAGTCTGCGGTGTGAGTCGGTCCCTCCAGCAGATTCTTTGCGATGATTCGGCCTTCCTGATTGGCCACCGGCGAGAGCATTGCCCCACCCGTGTCCGCCACATCACCGGCTGCATAAACACGGGGATTGCTGACACTCTGTTGATAGCCATTGACGGCGATGCCGGCGGGGCCCCACTGGACGCCAGCCTGGTCCAATGCCAGGTCTTTGACGTCAGGAACCCGTCCGGCGCCGTGCACCACCAAGTCCACTTCGAGAAACTGTGAAACACCGGAGGCGTCCGTTACCTTCGCCTCAAAAAGCGGATTTCCTCTGGGGCGGACCGACTCCAGCGTGGTGTCCGACTGAACCGCCACCGACAAGGAAGCGGTATAGTCCACCAACCGCGCCACAAGTTCTTCGTCGAATCGCCGGAGCGGTCGGGGTCCCCGGTCGATGATGGTGCATTCTGCACCGGCGCGGGCCGCGATGTGGGCGAACTCAAAAGAGATGAATCCGCCACCCACAAACAAAATGCGCCGAGGTAACTCGGACAGATTCAAAAAATCATCACTGGAAATAATGTGCTCCGCCCCCGGCATCGAAAGGGGAACGGGGCATGCTCCGGTCGCTACGACCACGTTTCGGGCGCGGACGGTTACCCCATCCACCTCCAACGTCGTGGGATCCATAAAGCGTCCCGTACCCTCAATCAGGGCGACACCCTGTTTCTTCAGGCGACGACGGGTCTTTGCGGGCACCGGCTCTACGAACTCGCGCTTGAATCGTTGCAGTTCCTGCCAGCATAAGGCTTCCTTCGCCGCCACCGCACGAAAGGGCGCGCGATTCATCCAATCATTCAGCTCTGCGGCACGAACGAGGACTTTCTTGGGGTTGCACCCGCGGAGCGCACAGGTTCCGCCCGGCGCACGGGACTCGATCAGGGCCACGGATTGGGTGTCGGCGCACAACGAGGCTACCCGACTGCCCGCAGGCCCGGTGCCCAAGATCGCAATATCAACGTTTTGGTCCGTCATGAGCTCAGGGCAACTCCACATCAAGACCGTGGTTAAAACGGTTGGTAAAATTCGCCAGGGCCACCGTTGCCGCAAGGGTTACCAACTGGGTATCATTCAGATGCTCTTTTACGGCGCTGACTTGGGCATCCGAAACTGCGGCCGTTTTCGTCAACGATTCCGCGTAGGACAACACCGCTTTCTCTGTCTCATCAAAGAGTTCGCTGGTGGCATGCATGGCCACCGCGTCCAGCTGCGCGTCACTCACCCCGGCACTTTTTGCACCCTGACGGTGATAGTGGGAGCAGTAGGCGCACCCATTGACCTGAGAAGCGTGATAGTAGGCCAGTTCCCGAAGCTTCGGGGGCAGATCCTGCTCCACCCCATCATTTACGGTGGCGATGCCCTTCAGTACATCAGGCTGGTGGGCCATCGTCCCGAAAATATTGAGTACCTTCCCATATTTTCCCTTGATGGCCTCCAGAATCTCTTTCGCATCCGCGGGGGCGTTCGCCAGGTCTGTGGGTTCTACGTAAGGCATGCTCATTACTCCTTCGCGAGGTTAAATCGTTCACGTGACAGATCGGGAGATTCAGGTGGAAGGCGCGTGCTGGCCACGTCGTTCACGGATTGCGTCGATGAGTTCGGCTTTCTTCATCCCGCTACGGCCGGACAGGTCCAGGTTTGCCGCAATGTTTCGCAACTGGTCTACCGTTCGCTCTTCCAAAGAGGTATTGGGATTACCCGTTCCCTGGGTGCGCCGGTTAGGCGTTCGACCTTCTTCCTGACGCTGCTTGTTGACGGTACGTGCTGCAATTTCCTTCGCACGCTCCTCGGATTTACCGCGTTGCTTCAGGGACTTTTTTACTGCGCCATATTGGCGTTCGTCTTTTGCGCTCCAGGCAGGGGGTGTCATAGCGTGTTCCTCCATGGATAGTCGGCTACTCGGGCACTGGAGGGACCGGATTCGGAGCCTTCCACGGTGCCGTAAACATCTGACAGGTATATGCAAGGGCTATGCCAGTGCCCCGGCGGTCAGAATGAACTGTATCGGGGACATTTCGAGGGCGTGTCGTGAGAGATCTACCCGCTCCTGTGTAGTTTAGTAACACTTATGGACCTTCCCGGCGAGTCACCCCATGACTTTCCGGGAGCCATTCTGTCAGAATGGCGACGCTACGAATGACCGGGCGCGCCCTCACCGGGACGGGCGTTCGCTGTCGTTGCCGAACCAACCGGAGTACATGATGCCACGCATTACACTCAAATGGGCCGCGAGCCTTGCAATCGCCTTCACCCTGCTACCTTCCATCCCGTCGCAGGCAGAACGGGAAGATCTGGGCAATGGCTTCCTACACCACGGCGTCGCCACGCCCGTCAGTAACCACCGGGGAACGGTGGCGACAGTAGACGGTGACGGAAAAAACATCGCGCTCGTGTGGCTCTTTGACCACCGGGGCGGCTATGCCCTGCTACTTATCGATGCCGAAACGGGCGAAGCGGAAGAGTATCCCATGCCCTTTCCTCCCGGCGGCGATTGCCCTTATGCCTCTATTCTGTCGAGCGACAACAAGTATTACACCCACTTCAACAGCTACTTCACGGTTTTTGACCCGGTGAAACGTGCCTTTACGTTCCACCAGAAAACGGCCCCCCAAATGGCCATGGGCATGACGGAAGACGATGAGGGCGTTATCTGGTCTGTGACCTACCCCAACAGCGGTGTGGCGGCCTTTGACCCCAGGACCCAAACGCTCACCGATTACGGCCACGTCTATGCGCAAAACTGGAAACAGTACCAGCGCTACGTAGCTGCCGACGACGCGGGCTGGGTCTATTTTGGCATCGGCAGCACGGCCAGCCAGGTAATCGCCTTTGATCCCAAGACGGCCACGGCCACCCCCCTCGTGCCCGAGAGTGAACGGGTTAAGGGGAGTGGGTATGTGGTCCGCGATACGGACGGTAAAGTCTATGGCCATTCCGGCAGCGACGAACACTGGTATGTCTATTATGAAGGCAAGGCTACGGCCATCGATAAACCCACCGTTAACAAAAAGCCAATCATTACCAGTAGTCAGGGACTTTTTCACGACCAATTCCCGGATGGGAAAATCCTGAAGGTCTGTGACACGGTCAACCGGACCATCGAAGTCGAAGACCCGGCAAATGGCACGCTCGTGAAGCACGCCTTCGACTACACGAGCGAAGGGGCCCACATCATGGGTATAGCCACGGCCCCAGATGGCACCCTGGCCGGCGGCACCGCCTTTCCCATGCGCACGTTTCAATACAACCCCACCACCGATGCGTGGACAAACCGCGCAACCTATGGTCAGTGGAATACCGTCGCGCGACAAGGCGATCGTTTCTTCATCGGCGGCTACGGCGGCGGTTTCCTCCTGGAATGGGACCCCGCCAAGGAGTGGAAACAAACGAGGAAGAACAAGCCCCGAAAAAACCCTCAGTTTCTCACGGACGTAACCCCCACAATTCACCGTCCCCACGATCTCCTCGCCCATCCCAATGGCAAGGTCGTCATTCTGGCAGGCACGCCGGGTTATGGCTATACGGGCGGCGGCTTACTCTTCTGGGATCGGCAGTCCGGTGAGCGCACGCT
>JAUIMA010000538.1 GCA_030432675.1 Candidatus Hydrogenedentota bacterium
TTCAGCGCGAGGGGAAGATTCAATTGCTCGAAGGTCAGGATTTCCGAAGGGATGAGACGGAAAACGCCCCCCACACCTTTGTGGTCCCGGAAGATGTTGGCGCGATAGCGACCCGCGCCCTCGAGTTCATAGGCAAAGTCGGTGTCGTGGCTGTCTTTGAATTCCTGGAGGTTTTTCTCCGGGGTGATCTCAAACAAGAGCTGTTCCGCCCGCTCTGCGGTCAATTCCTCATCGGCCTTCAGGGGGACAATGGAGCCATCTTTGCGGAACATAGGTTTACATCCGGTGCACAGGTGCAAATCCGATGTGCCATGTTCGACCATTAACCGGAAATACTTGTCAATCTCAGCCATCACATATCCTCCTCGCGCAGGGATTGCGCGGGTCAATCGGCGGTCCCATAGTGTTCGATGGTATCAGGTTAGCACGGTCCTTACGGGAAAACAAGTCTATTGACAGCCTATCACTATTCGTAGAATGAAGTTTGACGGGTGACGGGTGACGGGTGACGTGGCGCTTGAATTTTGAGTTTCCGATTGGCGTGGTGTGGTGGTGGGCTTGGGCGGAATTATCGTGTGTTGTAGTGCGATGGCAGAAATCGGGTTGCGCGATATGGCATGATGGTTGAGTTTATACGTCCACCCGTCGCTGACCATGCGTTGAATAAGGAATGAATCTGATCATGCCCGAATTTCCAAAGTCCATCGACAGCGTAGAGACGCTCGAGGAATTGTTAAGTCGCCCCACACCCGCTGTGGTTACCATGATGAAGCGCCTGGAAGGCGACCTCATCTTTCTTGGGGCGGGGGGCAAGATGGGCCCCACGATGGCCCGTATGGCCCGCCGTGCGACCGAGGAGGCGGGGGTGCAACGGCGCATACTGGCGGCTTCTCGATTCAGTAATCGGGAAACCGAGATGGAACTGCAGGCCTGGGGTATCGAGACGGTGCGCTGTGATTTACTCGATCCCGGCCAGGTGAAGGCCCTTCCGCAGGTGCCCAATGTGGTTTACATGACGGGCATGAAGTTTGGCGCGACCGGGCAAGAGGCCATGACCTGGGCCATGAACACCTGGTTGCCCTCCCTCATTTGTGAGCACTATGCCGAAAGCCGTATCGCCGCATTTTCCACGGGCAACGTCTACGGGCTGACGCCTCTATCCCTTGGTGGTTCCGTAGAGACCGACACCTTGCACCCGGTGGGTGAATACGCCACGAGTGCCATGGGTCGGGAACGTATCTTCGAGTATTTCAGTCAGGCACGGCATATCCCGACAAGTATTCTCCGACTCAACTACGCGACGGAAATGCGCTATGGTGTGCTCGTCGATGTGGCCCGCCAGGTCTTCGAAGGCCAGTCGGTCGACGTGTCCATGGGTAGCCTGAATGCCATCTGGCAGGGTGATGCCAATGCCATGTCGCTGTTGTCCCTCGAAGAGGCGCGTACGCCGGCCTGGACCATCAATATTGCGGGTCCCGAGCAAATCAGTGTGCGGCGGGTGGCGGAGACCTTTGGCCGTCTGATGGATAAGCCCGTGATTATCGAAGGCGAAGAAGCGCCAGATGCCTTGCTGAGCAATGGTCAGCAAGGTCACGCGCTGTGGGGCTACCCCACGGTTTCGCTGGACCAGATGCTCCATTGGATAGCGGACTGGGTTACGGCAGGCGGTGCGAGCCTGAACAAGCCGACCCACTTTGAAAACCGCAAAGGGGACTTTTAGGCCATGGCCGGGTCCACCGATTTTCGAACGACGTTGCACGGGGGCATCGCCATTCCCGCGCAACCCCTGGCCCTGACGGCTGCGCGAAAGCTCGATGAGCGGCGCCAACGGGCCCTGAGTCGATACTATATCGATGCGGGCGTGGGCGGCATCGCGGTGGGCGTGCACACGACCCAGTTTGCCATCCGCGACGCCGAAGTCGGCCTCTTTCAGCCGGTATTGGAACTGGCGGCCGAAGAAATGGACCGGGCCGATAGTGGACGTGACGTGCCCCTCGTGCGTATAGGCGGAATCTGCGGCCCTACGGCGCAGGCGGTTGCCGAAGCGGAACTGCTCCGTTCCCTGGGCTATCACGCGGGGCTGCTCAGTCTGGCGGCCCTCGCCGAGGCCGATGTACCGACGCTCATCGCCCATTGTGAAGCGGTGGCGGACGTGATCCCCGTGGTGGGTTTCTATCTCCAACCTTCCGTCGGCGGTCGGGTTTTGCCCTATGCCTTCTGGCGCCGATTCGCCGAGATCGAGTCGGTGGTGGCCATCAAGATGGCGCCCTTTAACCGCTATCAGACCCTCGATGTGGTGCGTGCGGTCGTGGATGCCGGCCGGGATGACATTGCCCTCTATACGGGCAACGACGACAACATCGTGGCGGACCTGGTCACCCACTATCGTCTGCAGCGGGGGGACCACGGGGTGGAACGCCGCATCGTGGGTGGCTTGTTGGGTCACTGGTCGGTCTGGACACAAAAAGCGGTCTCCCTGTTGGAGCGGTGTCACGCCGAAGTGGCGACCGGGACGATCTCGCGGGATCTCTTGAGCCAGGGAATTGGGGTGACGGACAGCAACGCCGTGTTTTTTGATGCGGCGAATGGCTTTGCCGGGTGCATTGCCGGGCTTCATGAAGTGCTGCGCCGTCAGGGTTTACTCGAGGGGCTCTGGTGCCTGGACCCCAAGGAGGGGTTGAGTCCGGGCCAGTTAGAAGAAATTGATCGGGTCTACGCCCAGTATCCCGAGTTAAATGATGATGAGTTTGTTGCCTCACACCGAGACGACTGGTTACGCGGATAAGAGGAGATACGCATGAGTGAAAAGCGACGTTGGTATGAGCGCGTTGGGCCGGGACTGATTACGGCTGCGGTGGTGTTGGGTCCGGGAAGTATCGTGTCTTCCAGCCGGGCGGGAGCGGATGCGGGCTATGGTCTCGTGTGGATGCTCGCCTTGGCCTGTGTGGTAATGGCGGTCTACACGTCCATGGGCGCCCGCATTGGCTGCGCCCTGGAGGAGTCCTTCCTGCAATTTTTGTCCAAGCGATGGGGCCGACCCATTGCCGTGATCACGGGTTTTTCGGCCTTCTTTGTGGCAGCCGGTTTTCAGTTTGGTAACAACCTCGGTGTGGCCTATGCAATGGAGGGTATTGTGCCCGCCGTGCCCACGCAGGTGTGGCCCATCCTTTTCACGGTGCTTTCGATTGTCTTTATGGTGATGGCGAAGAATGTCTATCATCTGCTCGAACTCGTCATGCGCTTCTTCGTGGGCTTGATGCTCATCGCCTTCATCGGCAACCTTTTCTTTACAGGAGTGAGCCCCGTGGGACTCGCGACGGGCCTTATTCCCGGGTGGTTTGAGGAGGGCGAATTCTTGATCGCGGCGGGTATGTTGGCCACGACCTTCTCCGCCGTGGCCGCCTTTTATCAGACCTACCTGGTTCAGGCCAAAGGCTGGCACAAAGAGAATCTGGGCTACGCCATTCAGGATGCTTGGATTGGCATCGGCATCCTCGGCACCATGGGTCTGGTGATTATGATAGGTGCCGCCCAAACCCTCCATGGCACCGGTGGCGATTTTAAACACATCGGCGAACTGGCCAACCAGCTCACCTCCGTACTCGGAAGTTCCGCGGGCATCGTGTTTGGCCTGGGACTCTGCGCCGCCGCCTTCTCCTCCTTTATCGCCAACGCGCTCATTGGGGGCACCCTGCTGGCCGACGGGCTGGGCCTTGATCCCCGCATGGAAAAAACGCCCACCCGCCTGTGCGCGGCGGCAGCCTTGGGGATTGGCTGTGGCGTTGCGCTCTTGACGATAACGAAAGGCATCGGTGGTGCCCAGAGTGTGTTGATTGCCCAGACGTCTACGATTATCGCTTCACCCCTGTGCGCCCTGTTGCTCCTGTATTTCGCCAACAACAAGGCCCTGATGGGGAATTTGCGGAACAAGACCATGAGTAATGTGTTGGGTGCCGTGGGGCTGGTTATCTTGCTGGGACTGGCAGTCCGGACGGTTACGATTGTCTGGGCCAAAATTTACGGCGGGTGATGGCGGGGCAGCGGAATCCCTGTAATCCAGTTGAATGTTTGAAACGAACGGGTGAGTCTTTTGTGGCTCGCCCGTTTTTGGTGTGTTTCAGGGCGCGGTAGGCCCTCGTGTCACGCGATGCCGAGTTCTGCGAGGTTTCGTGTGCGTGGAGGGAAGGGGAAGTCTCCTGTGCAAGACTCCGAAGCGCGGGTGTCCGAGCCCAGGGAGACCAATGGACGCCCGAACTAAATTCTTTGTGCGGGCCTTACAGCCGTGCTGCTCCATGCACACGAAACTTCGCGTAGCTCAGTATCGCGTGGCACATCCTGTATCCGTAGATTCTTGTCAGGGAGACTGGATCGGGTGGGGCGG
>JAUIMA010000539.1 GCA_030432675.1 Candidatus Hydrogenedentota bacterium
GGATCCGGCTCTACATACTGGCGAATCCAGTTGTTGAGCCAGGTTTCCATGTCCGCACGCTCTGCAAAGGAGCCGACTTTGTCGCGCACGATGCACTTGAGATAGTGCGCGAAGCGACAGGTCGAGAAGAGATAGGGCAGACGGGCGCTGAGATTGGCGTTGGCCGTCGCATCCGGATCTTCGTATTCCTGGGGTTTCTGCAGGGACTGGGCGCCAATAAACACCGCATAGTCGGTGTTCTTGAAGAAGGAAAGAGGCATGAGACCTGCGCGGGCCATTTCGGCTTCGCGACGGTCGGTGATAGCAATTTCCGTCGGGCAGGTCATGTCCACCCCACCGTCATCGGTCGGGAAGGTGTAGCACGGAAGGCCTTCGACAGAACCGCCACTTTCCACGCCACGAATCTGAGAACACCAGCCATAGAGCTTGAAGGAGCGCGTGATGTTCGCGCCCATGGCATAGGCCGCATTTGCCCAGGTGAAGTTCTTCTGATCGTTGTTTACTTCTTCTTCAAAATCGAAGTCATCGACGGGGTTGGTCGCAGCGCCATAGGGCAGACGGGAAAGGAAGCGCGGCAGGGTGAGGCCCATGTATCGGGCATCTTCCGACTCCCGGAGGGAACGCCAGGGCGCATACTCGGGGGACGTGAAGAGCTTGTTGATATCACTGGGATTCGAAAGTTCCTGCCAGCTGTCCATGTTCATCAGGCGGGGAGAAGCCGCCGCGATGAACGGCGTGTGGGCAGCCGCTGCAATCTGCGAGATTCCCTGAAGAATCTGCACGTCGGGCGCACTGTGGTCGAATTCGTAGTCACCCACGATGCAACCATAGGGCTCG
Organism: Candidatus Hydrogenedentota bacterium; assembly: GCA_030432675.1. Classification (GTDB taxonomy): domain Bacteria; phylum Hydrogenedentota; class Hydrogenedentia; order Hydrogenedentales; family JAEUWI01; genus JAEUWI01. The sequence continues at coordinate 838 of JAUIMA010000539.1, forward strand.
CCACCAGGCGTACCATATTCTTCTTCATAGAGTTTCTTGAAGAGAGGGCTTTGCTCCCAGGCCGTGCCCTTGTATTTCTTCAGGAGTTTACTGATTTCCTTTTTGGAAATGTTCAGCACCCGAATCTTCAACTGCTCATCGGTCTCCGTGTTGGAGACCATGTATTGCAGGCCACGCCATGAGCCTTCCAGTTTCTGAAAGTCTTCATGGTGGATAATCTCGTTCACCTGCTTGGTGAGCTTGTCATCCAGGCTCTTAATCAAGAACTTGATCGTAGCGGTGGAGTCCGACGGATCGACCTCCCCTTCTTTCAAGGCTTCTCGCGCAAGGGTCGAAACAGCTTTCTGAATCGTGCTTTTCGCGGCAGAAGTCTTGGGCTTGAAATGCTCATCGATCATGTCGTCCAGTTGGGCAACATCCAGTGTGGCACCTTCTTCAACGGTATCAGCCATGATTATTCACCTCCTTCACTTGCGTCGCCGCCCAATTGCGACAGGGCGTCTTTGTCTGCAAGCACTTTACCCAACAAGTCTTCTGCACCGCTCTTACCATCCATGTAAGAGAGAAGGTCAGAGAGTTCACGCCGTGAAGTCAGGAGCTCATTGAGCTCGTCAACATTCTCGGCCACTTTGCCAGGGGAGAAATCATCCATCGACTCAAAGGTCATTTCCACGGAGAGGTTCCCTTCACCCGAGAGGGTATTGGGAACCTGAAAAGCCACCCGGGGCTTCATGGATTTGAGTCGGCTGTTGAAGTTTTCCGAATCAATTTCCACCAATTCACGATCGCTGACCGGGGGAAGCTCTTCCGCAGGTTTACCGGAAAGATCCGCCATGACACCCATCACGAATGGCAGGTTGATTTTCTTTTCCGCTCCATAGAGTTCTACATCATATTCGATCTGAACCCGGGGAGCCTTATTGCGAGCAATAAATTTCTGACTACTAGGTGTTGCCATGGTGCTCCTATGCCCTTTCTGTTCGCTGTTTTTCTGTCATCCACCGGGATGTCAGCATCTCTTCTACGTGTGCTCTGAGGGTTTCTGTGCCTCACAGAAACCCTTACATATCATCGTCACTACTGGAGTCCGAATCAAAGTCATCGTCACCCGAATCCATGGTGTCACTCGACGAGGTACCCGTGATACTTTCGATCTCACTGATAGCGCTGGGAGACAGATCCGAGATAATGTCGTAAAAATTAGCCGTAACCAGCCGCTCGGCACGCTTCATAATGAGGGGCACCGGGCTCGATGGCTCGTGTTTGCTATAGTATTTATAGATGAGGCCGAAGGCTTTCAGCACGTCTTCCCGGGAGTTGATCCCCGCACTCGCCATATCGCCTTTACGCCCACCACCACCACCGCCACTGCTCTCCCCACTCTCTCCGTCACCGCCATCACCATCGCCGTCCATATCGAAATCTTCATCGTCATCATCTTCATCGAAGAATCCACGACGATCCAATTCCTTAAAGACAGGCCGCTTCATATCCTTCAACATGCTGGCCACATTTTCGAAGGTCGGCGGAATACTCTGAGAAAGTTTTTCGGAGAGGGCCTCGCGAATCCCTTCGAGCAATTCGATGGATTCGGAGACGGCCGTGTGCATCTCGTCGAGCTCATCCTGGTCCGTATCTTCGAAAGCACCCTGTATGAGCGACATCTTGGGTGCATCGCTATCGGACTCACCGCCCTCTTCGTCGTCACTGCCTGCAGCCAAGGCCGCCTGAATGTCTTTAAGTGAAAAGCGCCCCAGTTGACGTGAGTTGGTTAAGGGCACACTGCGAAGGCGTTGGAGAAACTTCATCGTATCGCCAACGGTCGCGAGGGGCGCGCTCATGTCGTTCAGGATGTTTTCCCGTTCCATCCAGCCATCAGGGTCTCCCATGCCTTCATCGGGGTCCAACTCAGGATACATGGTCTCCCAATATTGCTCGATCAGCTGCTTAATCAGGCTCAATCCATCGCGAAAACCCTGCACACCATGGCGATTCATGCTGGCCAAGGTTAAGAAGAGGGCCGTACGCAGATGTTTACACTCTTGAAAACAAGAGACGGATTCTTCATACAGTTGACCCCAATTGGGCTCCGTCGCCTCCACTTCGGCACCTGCCACAATGCCTGCACCCTGCTCTTTTACAATCTCCTCCAGCGCAAACAGAGAGCCCTCTTCCCCACACGGCATCTCGTCCGATATGGGTTCTAGTAGTTGTTCTATGTCCATGAATACTCCCGGAAGAAAGCAACAATTATCGTGCTGATACCTGATATCGAGATACAACGCGACCGAAGATTGAACACCCCTGTCCAATGTCGCGCGATATATAGTTGACCTAATGATTAAACCTGAAAATCTTAAGCAAGTCAAGAAGCGTATAGAATTTTTGAATTTCAACGATTCAGCCCACTTTTGCGCGCCCTTTCCCGATAGGAAACGGCGGACCTGTCCCCGTCCTTCGCGGGCAGTCGCAGTGGCAAGGTGAATGGTGGACACGCTAGACAAGGCCTGTCGGTAAAGGTATCATGTAATCGTGGTGGCATTCGGATGCGTGCCAGGCGCACGGCTCTTCCAGGCTATTGGGTTTCCCAGGAAAGTCGACATGCACGCGTGCCGACCGTGCACACCATGATTCACTGGCCTTCCGTACTAAAACGAGGGTCAGCGCTGCGGGCATTGGGTCTTCTAGGTGACCCGGTCATTTCGTGCTGCTGTGGGTGCACGACATGAATGTCCTGATTTCGAACGTAGAGCTGGAGTATGCAATGATTCGATTTTCTGGTGGACGGTTTGGCAGTTGGCCGCGTCTGGTATCCAGTTTTATTATGGGCTTGGGACTTTTCTCGTTGGGTGGTGCCGCCTTTGCTGCGGCTCCATCACCTGGCGGCGACATTACCGCCACCGCCCCCGGCGGGGGCGCCACCAGCATCACAGAAGATGACGCAGCGCCGGTTTCCGCCAATGTGCAGTTTACGCCCACCACCCTGATGGATGCTGACATGGGGGAAACGCCCGACTCGATTCGCCTCCTCTCCATCACGGGCGGCACCATCGCCCAGGGCGACGGTAGCGCCATCGCGCTGGGTGCGTCGGGCACCGTACTCATGTTGTCAAGTGGCGATTATGAAGCCCGCTTCACGCCCAGCCCTGACCGGGACACGGATGCCACGATTCAATACGTCGTCGTGGATCCTGGCGGCGTGACCGATTCAACCGCCTCTACCATCACCATAACGATTACCCCCGACAACACCGATCCCCCCAGCGCGGGCGGCAATGTCACCGTTACGAACACGAGCGGCGGTGCCGTCAGCATCAGTGAAGACGCGCCCGCCCCCGGTGCGGCCAATATTCGGATCACGCCCAGTGTATTGAGCGACCCGGACACGGCAGACGATCCCCCGGTGGCCTTGCGGCTCCTTTCCGTCACCGGCGGTAGCGTGGCGCAGGGCGATGGCAGTGCCATTGTGTTGGGCGCGTCCGGAACGGTATTGATGATGTCCTCAAGCAACCTGGACTTGCGCTTTACACCGACGCCCGACC
>JAUIMA010000019.1 GCA_030432675.1 Candidatus Hydrogenedentota bacterium
CATACACTACCCTCCGTGCTGGACGCCATTTCGACCGATCAGGCACCGTCGATTAGTCCCTCTCCGACGGGTCACCTGCCGCCTACCGCAGGCACCCGCATGCGCTATCAGTTTCACTTGCTCTCGAACGCGCCCCCCGCTACGGGCTTAGCTTCGATGAATCACTTTTAAAAAACACGATGACTTCAACATGGAGAATTAACCATGAAAAATCAACGCCCCTTATACCACCTGTGCATGGCACTGGCCCTTGCACTGCTATTGGCCCCCGTCACCTGGGCCCAAGACAGCGACCCGTGGGAGATCAATGCCGACATCGACAACGATGGCGTCGTTGGCCCGACGGACATTCAACATGTGATAAACGATGCCCTCGGGCTCAATGACCGCGGTGCCGATGCCGTGGATCTTCCCCTGCGCCAATATGTGGTGGCCAGTCCGCGTGCGAGCCTCTCGCTCCTTCCGGGCGGTGCCGCCAATGGCACGGAGGGCTGTGATACGGTGGGTGCCGCCAGCAATTTTCCCCGTCGCAATGGTCGGCTGCTGGTGCGCAACAACACCGGCATTGTCTTCCGCTATGACCGCAATGTGGAAGGGGTCTGGCATGACGACGCCTGCGGGCTTCTCCGTTCCGAGCTCGTTGTTCACATTCAGCGCCTCCCTGAGCCCACCGAAGGAGAGGACAACACCACGGATGTGGCCGAAAAAATGGTGGATGAAGAATCCGCCTGGCGGCTGCTCGGTCGGGACGGTGCGGCTGGCCGGGGTTGTGGCCCGGCGGTGGGCACGGCCAACATTGGCGTACGTCACCTTTTCGACGTACCCGGCGACTACATTGTTCGGAGCACGATCCGCACCTTTGCGATTCCAGAGCGAGAAATCGTGGAAGCAGGCGAAGCGGCCAGTTTCTGTGGTGCGACCCGTGATGTGGACTTTGTATTGATCCACGTGCGGGTAGTTCCCCGCCGCGCCACGGATGCCGACCTGAACTGGCAGACGGACGACGACGCCAATACCGTCGGTACCCGCTTTGGCACCCGTCTTGAAAAGGAACCGGAAAGCACCGTCGAATTGCCGTAACTGCACCCCATCAATCCACCCTGAACAGCGGGCAGCCCTCCACGAGGTGCTGCCCGTTTTTTATGCCGTTACATTCGGGTTACATAGCGTGAGGGTAGACTGTGATAGCCTGTAGTCTGGCACAGGATTAGGACGTCGGGCCTCCAGGGGCCCACGTAAAGGAAACAACGGAAACAGCATGAGCGGAAAGCGCATACTTGTCGTCGAAGATGACGCGGCCATTCGGCGAGGCGTCGTGGATGTCCTCGAGGTGGAGGGCTACACAACCCTCGAGGCCCCGGATTTCGCCCGGGGCAAAGCCGTGGCCACCGAGGCCGATGTGGATCTGCTCCTCCTCGACCTGATCCTCCCCGACGGGCATGGCTTTGATCTGCTGGCTGCCGTGCGTGCTACCCGTCCCACCCTGCCGGTCATTGTATTGACGGCCCTCGGCCAAGAGCGCGATCGGGTCCGCGGGCTCAGACTCGGTGCCGATGACTATGTGGTGAAGCCCTTCAGCGTGAACGAACTCCTCGCCCGGGTTGAAGCCGTCCTGCGGCGTTCGCCTGCGCGCCCGCAGGATGTGTCCGTGCTCCAGATCGGCGACGTGACCGTAGATTTTGCGCGCTGCGAAATTCAGCATCCTGACGGAGAGCGGGTCGAGTTGTCGGTCCGTGAACTGGAACTGCTGCGCTATCTCGCCCAACATGGCGGTCGGGCCGTCTCCCGCGATGAGTTACTGCAGAACATCTGGCATGTAGCGCCCCGGGCTATCCTGGAAACCCGCACGATTGATATGCACATCAAGCGGTTGCGGAAAAAGCTCCGGGATTCGGCCACCCAACCCACCCGCATCCTTACGGTGCGGGGTAAAGGCTATATGTTGGCCCACCCCGAGGCGGTCGTGTGAAGCATCCCTTTCTCAGCATCCTGCTCCTGGCCCTCTGCGTTGGCATCGGCCTCCTCAGCATCCTCTGGCTCAGCAACACGATCCTCGAACTGGACCAGGCCCAGCAGGACTACCAGGAACGGGCAGCCCGCGAGGAAAAGGTGCGGTTGGCTTTGTGGCGCATGGACTCGGCGCTGGGGCCCTTCATCGCCGCAGAGAGCATGCGGCCCTATGAGTTCTACAGTGCCTTTTATCGGGCAAGTGAGGCGGTGAATCCTTTTACGAATGGGGCCTTCATCGCCCCTGTGCTCCTGCCTTCGCCCTTGCTCACCTTTTCATCGGAGTATGTGAAACTCCACTTTCAGATTGACGCCGGAGAAACCCTGCAATCCCCCCAGGTGCCCCCGGAAGCCCAGCGTCTCCTGGCGGAATCCAACTATCTCACGATCTCGGACATTGAGCGGGCGGTAGCACGCCTTGAAGAACTCGATGGGCAGCTCCAATACGACCCCCTACTTACGGCGCTTGAAGAAAACCAACGAAACGACGTGAGCGTGCCCCCAGGCCCTTCCTCGGCGGACCCCACCCCGGATATCCAGGCCCTCAGCAACAACGCCGAACTCTATTCGCGGATTAATCAGGCGGAAATTCATCAAAGCAACCTACCGCTGAAAATCGTCAACAAGGACGCGGGAAGTGGACGGGACGACGTGACAGGAGCACCACAGCCACCGCCGGATAGCGCGGGATTCGGTGGCGGCGGGGGTGGGTTCGGCGTACCCGGCACCCAAGGTGGCGGTGCGGGAGGATTCGGAGGCGGTGGGCAAGGCAACTTTCTCGATGGTGGCGTCGGGGTATGGCAAGGTGGTGAAGACCTACCGCAGCCCGACGTTCCCGTGCAATGGCAGGCACCGGAGGGTGGAGTGGAAGAGCCAATCATCCCCATTTGGTATGCCGACGAACTCCTGCTCCTTCGACGGGTACGCATCGGGGACGAAACAGTCCTCCAGGGGTGCTGGCTTGATTGGGACGCCGTGCAACGCTGGTTGGTGGGCCTCTGCGCCGACCTGCTGCCGGAAGCCCAGCTGGTGGCGGCCCCCGGACGCATCACAGAAGACCCACGGGTGCCGGGGCGACAACTGGCCTCCCTCCCGGTTCGCCTGCTGCCCGGCGAACTCCCGCCGCTGCTGGATTTTGCCGCCTCCCCGCTGCGTCGTTATCTCGTGCTGGCCGTCGGGGCCATTGCCACGGCCACCCTTGCCCTCACCGCACTGCTCTGGGGTACCCTTTCCCTGAGCGAGCGTCGCGCCCGCTTCGTCTCGGCAGTCACCCATGAATTACGCACGCCCCTGACGACCTTCCGACTGTACACGGAGATGCTCCTTGAGGGTAAGGTCCCGGATGGGCAAAAGCACGATAACTATCTAAAAACACTCCATGCCGAGTCAAACCGACTCTCTCATCTGGTAGAAAATGTACTGTCCTACGCGCGACTGGAACGTAGCCGCCCAGCCAGCCGTAAGGAAGTGCTCTCCGTTGAAGAGACCTTGGAGACCATCCTTCCTCGGCTGCAGCAGCGCGCCCATCAGAGTACCGTCGAATTTCACACAGAACAAATACAAACCGATGCTTACGTGTGTGTTGACCGGGAAATTGTCGGGCAGATTCTTTATAACCTGACTGACAATGCCTGCAAATACGGAATAACCGACACAAATCAATATATATCGCTTGTCCAGCGCTCCACGAGTCGGTATGTTGAGTTTTGTGTCCGGGACTTTGGCGTGGGAATCCGCCCTGCCGATGTGCGGCGTATTTTCCGACCCTTTACGAAATCTGTGCAGGAAGCGGCACGGTCCGCACCGGGTGTCGGGCTGGGATTGGGGCTCAGCCGCCGCCTCGCCCGCTCCCAGAGTGGGCGTCTCTTCTTGGAGCCGGTCGACCGTGGGGCATGCTTCGTCTTGCGCCTTCCCCGCCATCGGGGGAAGGACGGGAATTCCGAGGCTACCGCCTAGCAGTCGCACCTCTCCACGGTGGCAATGGACTCCCCTTTCCGAGCACCCGTGACGTCCTGGGGAAACGCCGTCCCACTGCATCGAGCTCGCGTCGCGCATTTACTTGTTGACAACAACTATTGTTTATGGTAGATTTTAGTCAGCGAGGTTAATCATGCCCAAATCACTACAAGATGAAATTAAACAGACCAAGCCCTTCACCAGTCTCGAGGTGGAAGCCTATCTGAATATCGTGCGCACCGAAGCGGCCCTGTCTCATGCGGTTCATGGGTGTTTCAAGCAATATGGCATCACCCAGACGATTTACAATTTAATGCGTATCATTCGGGGCGGTCCCGATGAAGGGGTCCCCTGCTCGAACATTGCTGACCGACTGGTCGCCCGGGTACCCGATGTGACCCGGCTCGTCGATCGGGCGGTGAATCTGGGACTGGTCATTCGAACGCGACCGGAAAACGACCGGCGGGTGGTGCTCCTATCCCTCACCCCCAAGGGCCAGGACTTACTTGACCAGCTCGCGCCCCCGCTGGACGTCCTCCACCGGCAACAGATGGGCACACTGTCGGAGGAAGAGCTACGGACCGTGATTGACCTGATGACCCGACTCCGGGCGGTCGAATAATTTACATGCTCAAAACCAGCGCCTGACGCTGGCCAAATACTTGTTGTAAACAATAGTTGCACCAAACAAAGGAGAAGCCCATGGACTTTGCACAGATTGCCGAAACACGCCGAAGCGTTAAACAGTTTGACCCCGAGACTGCCATTTCAGACGAGGAGCTCACCACCCTGTTCGAGCAGGTCGTCCTCACGCCCAGCTCCTTTAATCTCCAGCATTGGTCCTTCGTCGCGGTCCGCGATAAGGCGCTGAAATCGGCCATGCAGGAGATTGCCTGGGGACAGCAGCAGGTGAGCGACAGCTCGGTGGCCATCCTGGTTTCGGGCAAGCTGAACGCCTATGAAGACGCTCCCACGATCTATGCGGAGACGCCCCCGTCGGTGCAAGACATGGTGCTCCCCATGATTGATGGTTTTTATCGGGAAAGTCCGCAATCTCAGCGGGACGAGGCGGTTCGTAGCGGTTCTTTGGCAGCTATGTCGCTCATGTATGCGGCTCAGGATATGGGATTCGCGACAGGACCTATGATCGGTTTTAATTCGGATGCAATGGTTAAGCTGCTGCATTTGCCGGAAAACCATATTCCCGTCATGCTCATTGTTTTGGGTAAGGGCGTGGGCGAATTGCGAGCCCGGGCCTACCGACGTCCCTTATCGGAGGTTGTGAAACTCGATTATTTTGACGGGGAAAGTCTCGGCGGCGGTTGAGTTGGTCTGCCCCATGAAAAGGAGAATCGTTTGAAAAAAGCAACCCGTGACGCGGTCATGCTTTGGGGCATGGCCGCCAATATCACCCTCAGTCTCATCCTCTTGCGACAGCTACAGACCGTGGGATTGCACCCACTCCACGCGACGCTCTTTCAGGCGCTCGGGTGCGCCGCGTGCATTGCCCTGGTGGACCGGGGTGCCGTGGGTCGTCTGGTGGCCTACCGGAGCAGCATCCGATATTTCGTGATCGCCTCCCTGCTGGGCTTCACGATACCGCGTCTGGTGGTCTCCGGTGCGGTCTCTCACACGGGGGTGGGATTGACCACGTTGGCCTTTACCCTGCCCCTGGTGGTGACCTACGTCATCGCCCTGATAATGAATGTGGAATCCTTTGACCGGAAGCGGCTGGCCTTTCTCAGCCTCACGCTGATTGGCGCGCTCCTCTATATCAGCACCCGGGGCGCCACGGTGCATGCGGAGAGTCATTGGCTCTACATCCTCATGTTGGCCCCCATCGCCCTGGGAATCGGAAACATCTACCGAAGCGTGGCGTGGCCCGGAGATTTGAGTCCGACCACCACCGCCCTGGCGACAGCGCTGTGCTCCCTGGTGACCTATGGTGCCCTTGCGGCCGTCTACCCCGCCGCGACGCCCTGGACCTTCTTTACGAACGGCAGCCACCTGGTGCTCCTGCTCCTTTTCATGGGTATTGCGGGCAGCAGTCAGCTCTTGCTCTTTCACCTCCAGCAATCGGCTGGTCCGGTCTATATTGGCCAGTCCGGGGCCTTGGTGGTGCTGCTGGGAGGTGTCACGGGGTCCATCTTCTTCAACGAACACTACAGCCTGATTACCCTGCTGGGCAGCGTGCTTATAGCGGCGGGGGTCTACACCTATTGCCGCTCCCGGGCCCTCGAGGGGAGCCCGTAAAGGAGAAACGCGCGAGGCCCCTTGGTGGTGCCTCGCGCGTCTACATTTAAGAGTTTTTTCGTGCCACGCGATGCCGAGCTACGCGAGGTTTCGTGTGCATGGAGCAGTGCGTGTGCAGAGCTATGGGGGATGATTTTATTCGGGCGTCCTTGTATCACCTTGGAACTGGACGCCCTCATTAAGGGTGTTTTTTGGAGAGGAATTCTCCTTTCCTCCACGCACACGAAACCTCGTAAGACTCGGCATCGCGTGGCACGGAAGACTCTAAAGCGAAAAATCCTTTCCAGTTTTAATGTGGTATGTATGCCTCGAATTCTGAGGTCTTATTCCGCACTTGCCCGGTAAAAGCCCGCAACGGACACATAGACTACCGTCCTTTCTTTGCAACCCTAATTTGCTTTGCTTCCTAAGAGGAGAGCATCAGGGCGCGAAAATTCGATCGTAGCGTCCCATGAAGCGACTACTGTCCACACTGACCGGGAAGCGGTCGGCGGGGTACTTGATGAATTCCACGTGCCCATCGAGATAGAGCACATTGCCTCCCCCCGGAACGTGGGCGAAGGCATCGGCATTGGCGCTGATGTGATCCCACATGAGGGGCACCGTACTCGACGACGCGGCAGAAGCGGCCGGGTTGTTGATATCGGTAATCAGAAAGCGCTCGATACCCTGTCGGAGGCGATAAAGGGTATCTCCCCCACCGGCCTGGGTGCCGGCATAGGTGGCGGACACCGTGAAATCTTCATCACTGGCATCCCCATTGGTGGCGATGTTTTCCAGGGCAAGTTCACCGAAAGGCGTGTTCACCATTTCCGCCGACGTGAAACGGTGGCCATTGGCGGCATCGGCGCCCAGGGTCCCCACGAGGGGTCCGAGCACATTCACGTCTTCCATAATCATCCAGCCGGTGTAGTTGTACGGACCACGGGCCAACTCGGCGGGTTCAATGACGCCGTTCCCGTTTCCCTTGACGCCGTCGTAACGTGCCAAGGCCGGGCCCCGATGATCAGAGGGACACCAGACGGTCTCCAGGTCGGAGAGATATTCGGGATAGACCGCGGGGCCGTCAAAGATGTGCTCGAAACTCAGGTCACCGAAGACGTCGAAAACCAGGCGGGACGGATAGCGATTGCCCCGGCTCTCGTTGGCATACATAGTCAGGGATAATCCGAGTTGCTTCAGATTGTTCTGACAGGATGCGCGTCGTGCCGCCTCCCGGGCCCGTGCCAGGGCCGGGAGCAGGATTGCTGCCAGGATGCCGATGATGGCGATGACCACCAGTAACTCAATTAATGTAAAACCTCTGCGAATACGAATTTCTATACCCTTTCGATTACTGCTTACTGCCGTCAGCTTACCACGCTTCCCCCGGATTCGGAGGGTTGGTACACCGGCAATTGTCCTTAGCCCCCTATTCGCTTGTCAAGTGTTAACCCCATAGAACAGCCCAATATTCCCGGTGATAGGCGGTATTCGGTATACGAAGATTTTCCTTCTGACCCTATGGCATACTCTCCGCCATGAAGATTCGTCCCTACAGGCCCGATGATGTTGCCGCGCTGGCCGCCCTCTATCGCGATGCCGTGGAGGGCCTGGGTGCCGCCGCCTATGGCCCCGAACAAATTGCCGTCTGGGCCGCTTTTGCCGATGAACACGGGGCCTTTCGGGCGCGGCTCTCGGAGGGCTTTGCCCTGGTCGCCGAGATGGACGGTGCGCCCGCCGCCTTTTGTCACCTCCATCCGCTGGATCACATTTCCCTCTTGTACACCGCCACCCGTTTTGCCCGTCAGGGGCTGGCGACGGCCGTCTATCGCGGCGTGGAGGCCTACGCACGGGACCACGGCCAGAGCCGGCTCGACACGGACGCCAGCAAGATTTCCAGGCCCTTCTTTGCCCGAGAGGGTTTTGAGGTCGTGCGGGTGGAAGAGGTCCAGCGGCTGGGTGTTTGCTTTGAACGGTACACGATGGAGAAGGAGTTGACCGACGGGGTGTAGCGGGGATTGTGGTTAGCCGTTGCGCTACAGACTGTGTCGCCCCTTCAGGGCTTTGGGATTGGCGGCATCGGTACCCAGGGCGATGCCCTGGGCTGTTGGAACTGTGTAGGCCCTTCGGGCCGATGTGGGCGCACGTACAGGACTATGGGATCGGAGGCGCCATCAGTACCCAGGGCGTTGCCCTGGGCTTTCGGAACTGTGTAGGCCCTTCGGGCCGAAAAGAAAGTACACTCACGCGGACTGCTTAGCTAATAAGGGTTTGGGGGACGTCGGGTCGTCCCCAGGGGTCTAAGAAAATATGGCACCCACCTACCCGCGCATGAATGGAAACCCGAATAACCTTCGCTAAGCTTCAAACGGCCCGTGATGTTGTTCAAGTGATGTGAATTTCGGAGCACTATTCGGTGGTCCTTACGCTCCTTCCACCATGGTCCGAATGAAAGGGTGTATCACCGTATCTTTTCGGTGTCGAGCAGGCCGCTTACGTTCCGTGGCGGGAATGGCCACCCCCCTGATGGACACGCACTATTCGATCATCGTTCTTCCTTCTTCCCTTCGTGCTCTTCGTTTCTTCGTGGTGATAATTTTTCTTCTATGGTTGTGGTCAACAGCTGCACTAGGGCGATTCGCAGTAAATACCCGTCGCACGAACTCTCGTACCTCGAGATCGCGCGGCACGTCGGGTATCAAATCGATTGCACCACATGGATGTTGCCCCTTCTCCGTGACACCCCTTCCAGGGAACTCTATCGGGCTATTCGCGCCATGCCTCCCGCCTTGCTTGCTCCTCCGTCAGGCGTTATTATCGAAAGTTCGTTTGGACGTTCGTAATTCAAGGAGAGAGCCGACCATGTCCCGAATACACCCGATCCCTGTCTTTTTCACGCTCGCTGCGTTGCTGTTTTGCGCGGCTGGAGCCCAAGCCCTGGAGCTGAGTAAGGCCACCGTCTTACTCAAGAGCGACGATCCCGTGGTGGCGACCGCCGCGCGGGTGCTGGTGGAGGAGACCGAAAAGCGCACGGGCATCGCCCTGAACACGACCGATATTTACCCTTCGGGTACACAACCGCTCATCGTGCTCGCCATCGGCAGCCAAGTCGACGACCTGGCGAAGTATCTCCCCCTCGACTTTACGATGCCTGCAAAACCCGAAAGCTTTGCTGCCTTCACGACAACCCTTCCTGATTTCCCTGCGGTCGTGCTCGCGGGCCATGACGGACCGGGCGTGCTCTATGCGGTCGGCCGTCTTCTCTTGGCCATGGAACTTCGTCCCGGGTCTATCACCCTGGACGACGACTTCAAAAAGGCGTCGGCGCCCCGCTATCCCAATCGGGGCCACCAGATTGGCTACCGCGCCCTGGCCCATTGCTATGATGCATGGTCGGCGGAGACCTATGAGCAGTACATGCGTGAGCTGGCTGTCTTTGGTGCGAATGCCTTCGAAACGACGAGCTACAGCCACCCGGATGATATAGACAAACCCCATGCAAAATTGACGCGGGGTGAGATGGCGGCCGCGTGGTCGCGAATCTGCGCGGACTACGGTTTCGATTTCTGGATGTTCACCAGCGCCATGGGCGGTGAGGGGGAAACGAAGGAAGAGGAAGAAGAACGGATGGAACGGCTTTACACCATGCTCCGCTCCATACCCCATCTCGACCACCTCTATCTCACCGGGGGCGATGGCAGCAGTCGCCATCGTCGTCCTGATCTCATGTTTGAGACCCTGGAACATTTCGCTGCAGCGGCCCGGGAAATCCATCCGGCGCTCGGCATCTGGACCTCCAACCAAGGGGCCGACCCGGAGCAGAACAACTGGTTCTTTGACTATCTCCAGCGCGAAGAACCCGAGTGGCTCACGGGGATAATCTATGGTGCGTGGAACCGCATCCATGCGAAAGAGCAACGGGAGCGGACGCCCGAACAGTATCCCATCCGCCGCTATGACGACATTGGCCACGCGGTGCGTGCTCAGTATACAGTGCCCGAATGGGACCGGGCCTATGCCCGCACGCTGGGCCGCGAGCCCTTCGCCCCCCGTCCCCGGGGTGCGGCCAACATCCACAACCTCTACGACCAGTATTCCGACGGCTTCGTCACCTATTCCGATGGCATTGGCGATGATGTGAACAAGTTTGTCTGGACGGCCCTCGGCTGGGACCCCGACCGCCCGCTGGATGACATTCTGCTGGACTACGCGCGCTTCTTTTTTGGCCCCGACATTGCCGAGGAGGTGCGCACGGGCCTCTATCGCTTTGAAGAAAACTTTGACGAACCCATGGCCACCTGTGAGGGCGTCGAAGAAAACTACCGCCTCTGGAAACGTCTCGAAGAAAAGGCCGATGACACGCTGAAGGCGAATTGGCGTTTCCAGAGCTGCGTGATGCGCGCCACCTTCGATTACTACACCAAGCTTCGTCTGCTCAAGGCCCTGGACCAGGAAGAACGGGCTCTCGCTGTGTTGCGGAATGCGCCGACCCTGGGCGCGAAGCAGGCGATTGCCGACGCACGCACGATTCTGGCGGAACTCGACCAGGACGAGACGACGGATGCCCTCCGGGAAAAGCTGGAATCGCTGGGTGCCCAGCTGTATGAGAGCATTGGGGCCCAGTTGGATGTGAAACGCTATAAGGCCGTGCGTTCCGAGCGGGGTGCGATTCTGGAGTTTCTGGATACGCCGTTGAATAACCGTCGCTGGCTGGAAGATGAATTCGACGCCATCGAAACAGGCCGGTTCACCGCCTCCATGCCTGAGGGGCAGGTGGAAGGAGACCTTGCGTTGGCACGGCTGGCACAGGTCGCCAACTGGGAAACGCCGGGGGAAGGCAGTTTTTATGATGACCTCGGTTTCCCCTGGAAACAACCCCACCTGGTTAAACAAAAAAACCAGTGGGAAGACCCCGGCAGCCTGGAGAGTCCCCGTGAAGGCCACACGATGCAGCCCGACGACAGCCCCTATCGTCTTTCCTGGCTGGATGTGAGTGAGGCCCTCTGCGGCACGCCCCTCCTCATGCACTACGATAACCTGGACCCCACAGCCCGCTATCGGGTGAAGGTGACCTATCTGGGCCGCTACCACGCCACCATCCGGCTCACCGCGGATGAGCAATTTCAGATTCACGGCTCCTATGGGAATACCCGTCAGGGCGTCCGCTATACCATCAACCGCGACAGTGCGGCGGTGCCGGCCGATAACGAAGCACCGGTGACGCCGCTGGAGTTTATCATTCCCATGGAAGCGACCAAGGACGGTAAACTCGATCTCCGCTGGGATCGCGACACGGGCCGAGGGATTCAGATTGCCGAGGTTTGGCTGCTGAAGGAGTAGGCCGGTCCTGTGGCATGGCGTGGAAAGGACCTAAAGGACAAAAAGGACTTAAGGGACGGACTGGACATACGATTGGGGGGCATGACCGGTGGAGTCCCCCATCATCGATGCCACGGAGAATCACTACTTGATTGCCTCCCCCATAACGGGTACTATTTCTGGCTAGTGTATTTGGGTCAATCGTCGGTCCGTCTGTGAGACGTGTTAGCGGACCGTTCAATCAACATGTTTCATCGGGCTGGTGAGACAGGAGAGAAAGGTAGACAATGAGTCAAGATAAACCTGCCGTAATCGAGGCGCACCAGAAGCGTTTGTTCTGGGGCTGCTTCATGGCCCTCATCGCAACCGCATTTGGATTTGTAATCCGCGGCATGCTCCTGAATGAATGGGGAATCGAGTTCAATCTCAGTGGCGCTGAAAAAGGACAGATTGCCGGTGTGGGCTTCTGGCCATTTGCCGTCAGTATCGTACTCTTCAGTTTAATTATCGATAAAATTGGCTATGGGACTGCCATGGCCTTTGCATTCATTTGTCACGGGGGTTCCGCCATCATGACCATGATGGCCACCGGATATGACATGCTCTGGTACAGCACGCTCATCTTCGCCCTCGGCTGTGGTACGGTGGAAGCCGTTATCAACCCGGTGGTCGCTACCATCTTCAATAAAGAGAAGACCAAGTGGCTGAATATCCTTCACGCCGGTTGGCCCGGTGGTATGGTAATTTGCGGTCTGACGGTAGTCGCCATGGGTGAAGCGGCCTGGCAGGTTAAAGTTGGACTCATCTTCGTGCCCACGCTTGCCTACGGCATCATGCTCTTCGGACAGAAATTCCCCGTCCAGGAACGCGTGGAGTCAGGTGTTTCCTACCATGCGATGTTAAAAGAAGTCGGTATCCTCGGTGCGCTGATTGTAGTGAGTCTCATGACCATCGAAGTCTGTCGCTTTATCGGCATCACCAACCTCTATGTTCGCGGTGCCATTATTCTCGTACTGACGGGCGGCTACGGCTTCTATGTGAAGTCCCTGGGTAAACCTCTCTTTATCTTCCTGCTCTTCATCATGATGCCCCTGGCCACCACGGAATTGGGCACCGATGTATGGATTACGTCGTTGATGGAAAAACAGATGGAAGCAATCGGCCTGCCCGCCGTTTCCGTGCTGCTGTATACCTCCGTTATCATGATGGTGTTGCGCTTTTGCGCGGGATCCATCGTACACCGCATCTCGCCCATCGGTCTGCTGATGGTGAGTGCCGTAGTCGCTATCCTCGGACTGGTTTTCCTTTCCAAGGCAGCGGGTGTGGGCATTCTCCTGGCCGCTACGCTCTATGCCTTCGGTAAGACCTTCTTCTGGCCCACCATGCTCGGCGTGGTAGCAGAGCAGTTCCCCAAAGGCGGCGCGATGACCCTGAACACCATCGCTGGTGTGGGTATGCTCGCAGTAGGTATTGTCGGTGCGCCGTTCCTGGGATTCTTCCAGGACAGCTCCATCGCCAACAGCCTCGAGAAACAGAACCCCGCGCTTTATCAAGAATATTCTGCTGAGAAAGAATGGGTTTTCGGCACCATGACAGCGCTGGACCATGACAAGCTGAAAGACGCCTCGGCCGACGATCAGGCAATGGTTTCCGACATCGAGGAAACGGCACGCAAGGGCGCGTTGATGACGGTTGCCATCTTTCCGTCCATCATGCTTGTTTGCTATATCATTCTCTTCCTCTACTTCAAGTCGAAGGGTGGCTATCGCGCCGTTCACCTGAGTGAAGCAGACGCAACCTGATCTTCATCTGAATCGTTGATCTCACACCGCCCTGTGTCCCCCTCGGACACAGGGCGTTTTTTATGATTCCGCCCGAATTTCTGACGCCAACCTGCCTTTCCGCTAGTCTTAGTTGTATCGCCACCGGGTGGGGTGGCACTATGAACGGCGTTCCTACGACCCGAAAACATCGCCTGAGAGAGGCTTCTGCATGCTCCGCACCCTGTTACGGATACTTACGGTTACATTGTTGCTCCTTTGCGCCATCGGTGGCTGGTGGCTTTTCCTGGATGGCCGCGCGCCCGCGGTCCGCACGGATCTTACCCGCATGCCCGACTCCTTCGGCGCACCGCCGGAGGGCTATCCCACGGAGAACGCCCTGATGGCCGCCTTCGCCACGGGGACCTTGGACCTGCTGGACCGGGAAGCCCCTGTGGCGGTCCCTGAGGGTGTCATCGAGGAATTGGACATCACCTATGGGCAGGAGGGCGACATCGCCCTGAAGCTGGACCTGTACCGTCCCGAGGTATCCACGACGCCCCTGCCTGCGATCCTGTTTATTCATGGGGGCGGTTGGACCAAGGGGGACAAATCGGACTATAAGTTCTACGCGGCCAAGCTGCCGTTGAAGGGCTACGTGGTAGCGACCATGGGCTATCGCTTCGCCGATGTGTCGGGCTTTCCCGGGTGTGTGTCCGATACGAAGTGTGCGGTGCGCTGGCTCCGGGCGAATGCCGAACGGCTGGGCATCGACCCGAACAAGATTGCCGTCGCGGGCGGCTCTGCCGGGGGCTATCTGGCCATGATGGCGGGCTACACCAGCGATGTGCCGGAATTAGAGGGGAACGGTGGCAATCCCGATGTGAGCAGTGCGGTGCAGGCGGTCATCGACCTCTATGGCCCGACGGACCTCACCACGGAAGTTGCCCAGGTGCATCCGACCATTACCAACTTCATGAAAGTATCCTACGCGCAGGACCCCTCGCGGTATGAAGCGGCATCTCCCCTCTTTCACGTGGACGCGGACGCCCCACCCACCTTCATTATCCAGGGCACGCTGGACACCCTCGTAACCCCGGACCAGTCCGACGCGCTGGCAGAGAAATTTCAGGCGCTGGGGGTGGAGTACTGGTATGACTGCTACCCCGGGTGGCCCCACACGATGGATGTGGCCCGTCCGGTCAACGAGCGCGTGCAGGAGACCCTCCACGCCTTTCTGCAACATGTATTTTCCGAAAACAACTAACCCGAGAGTACGACCCCATGAAAAAGATTCTATTACGCATCTTTGGCACCATTCTCTTCCTGGCTATTGCGGGCGGTAGCTGGTGGCTCCTTATCGACTCCCGCCCCCCGGCGAAGCGTCCTGATCTGGTTCGCGTTCCTGCCGAATTGGGCCCACCGCCAGAAGGCTACGCCACGGAAAACATGATTTTCGCCGCCTTCGGCCTCCAGGAATTGGGGCTCTATGATATGGAACTCATTGACCGCGACGTGGCGGCCCTGCCCGTGCCAACGGGCGTGATTGAAGAGACGGACGTCGTCTATGGCACAGGCGGTGGCCAGGAGCTGGCGCTGGACCTCTATTACCCGGAGGGCTTGCGGGCGCCCGTACCGGCCATCATCTTCATCCATGGTGGCGGCTGGCGAAGCGGTAAGCGGCAGGACTATAAGCTCTACACGACCCAGTTTGCCCAGATGGGTTACGTGGTCGCCACGGTGAGCTACCGGCTGCGTGCGGACGGCTACTTCCCCAACTGCGTGGAAGACGTGAAGTGTGCGGTGCGTTGGATGCGTGCCAATGCCGAGCGCCTCAACATCGACGACGAGCGCATGGCCGTCATGGGCGGTTCGGCCGGGGGCCACCTCGCCATGATGGTGGGATTTGCCAGCGATGTGCCTGAGTTTGAGGGACGGGGAGGCAACGAAGGGGTCTCCAGTTCCGTGGCGGCTGTCATCGACATTTATGGCCCTACCGACTTCACAACGGGCCCCAACCGCAACCACTCGCTCCTGACCAATTTCATGCAGGGGACGTATGAAGAGTTGCCCGAGAAGTTCCGGAAAGGATCGCCCCTGTTTTATGTGGACGCCGACGACCCACCCACGCTGATCATTCACGGCACGGTGGACAGTCTGGTTCCAGTGCGCCAATCCGATTTGCTGGCCGAAAAATTCCAGGAGCTGGGAAACTACTATTGGTATGACCGCCTGGACGGTTGGCCCCACGCCATGGATGTATCGCAGGTGGTCAATGATCGGGTCGTGACGGTCACGACGGCGTTTCTGGAAGAAGTCTTTGGTGGCCCGACCCCCAAGGCTACCGCAGAATTGGCGGCGCCCACCGAATAGTGTCCAAAAAAAGGACCTCGCCGTGGGGCGAGGTCCGAAAATAGAAATAGGTTGTCTTGATTTAACCCGCGACACACACGGTGTTTTTCCCCTGCCCTTTCGCGTCGTAGAGCGCATCATCCGCTGCGCGAATGAAGGCGGCGACGTTCATAGAGGCATCAAACTCGGCCACACCGATGCTCATGCTCGTGCCGTAGTTGTCTATCTCCTCGAATTTCTCACGCATGCGTTCGGCAACCACCATAGGACCGCCATCTACGAACTTGTGCAGCAGGACGGCGAACTCATCACCGCCGCAACGAAAGCCCTCATCATAGGCCGTGGTGCGAATACTGGCATTAATCACTTCTCCCACCGCCTTCAACAACTTGTCCCCTACCTGGTGGCCGTGGGTGTCATTACATTGCTTAAAGTTATCCAAATCGATCAGCAGCAGGGCCAGTCGAGAGTCACTCTCATTCGCGCTGGAAACGGCTAACTCAATGCGATTCGTAAAGGAACGCTTGTTGTAGAGCCCGGTCAATTCATCGGTTTGCGCGGCCTCTGCCAGACGGTGCTCCACCTCTCTCTTTTCGGTCATGTCCCGGAAAGCGAGAAACACAAATTCTTCCCCATCGGCACCCACCATCGTTACCGTGGCATCGACATGAATGAGCGTTCCATTGCTACGGATGACTTGCAGGTCGCCGATGGTTCCTTTTCCGCTCCGTCGGCAAATCCCCATCCACAGATTGAAACGCTCCCGGTCGCTTTCCACGAGGATATCCACAAAGTCGTGACTCAGTAACTCGCCCTTGCTTTTTCCAAGCAGAGTGCACATGGCGTCGTTCACATCCTCAATGACCAGACCGTTCAAGGCCAAGAGCACTTTTCCGTCCATGCTCAGGTCAAAAAGACTCCGATACTTCTTGTGGGTCACTTCCAGTTCATGGCGCATACGGCGCTCATCCAGGACCCGCATCAACTTGGCGATCAATTCTGCCGCGAGAAACGGCTTGTTCAAGAAGTCTTTGGCCCCCGCCTCCACCACCTCGACATAGGGAAATTCACTGGGATATCCGGTCATCGCGACGACGTGCATATCCGGCCATTTCGCCGTCACTTGCTCAATCAGACTGAGTCCATGAATTCCGGGCATTCGCATGTCGGTGAGAAAAACATCGAAGCGTTCCTCCGACAGTCGAGCAATGGCTTCGTCACCTGAAGAGACTACCGACGCTTCACATCCAAACACCTTTTCCAGGGTCCGACTCACGAGCGCGACGATACTTTCCTGATCGTCGGCAATGAGAATGCGCGCATCCTGATAATGATAAACTTCCTTGACCACAACAGACACTCCATCCCTGTCGCACGGCTTCATTCCCAAATGACACCGCGTCCAAACTACACGTACTACACCCCTCGTAAGCAACCGCCGTATCACGTGCACCCGTGTCGATAAGGATGTCGGGCGAGAACTATCCTAACCATCATCCTATCGAAGCAGTATCATAACACGCCCCTCATAAGAATCGCCCGATTTTCTACGAAAACTTACCCAATCAACGCCCATTTATTCGATTGCCGCCCCAAAAAAGAAACACGGATGGGAGGCTGCCCTTTGGGCGCCCCCATCCGTGCGCAATAATCGGAGTATAAGGAAAAATCAGGAATCCGTATCAGGGAACTTTGATCACCGTAATATCGGGACTTGCATCTCCACGTGCATAGCGAACGAGAATAGACTTATTGGCACCGCTTCGTTCTTTCACCAACATACGAAAAGAATCGACAGTACCCACTGGAAGTTGGGCGGCCTCGGTCAAACGGTCACCCACTCGAATACCGGCCTCATCAGCCGGACTCCCAGCGACCACCTGAGTCACCAACAAGCCGCCTTCCCCTTCAGGCAGGCCCAACTCTTTGCGCAATCCGGCGTCTACTTCGCGCAGTTGCATGCCCAGAATGGGTGCCTTCTTAGGGCTTGCCTCCTCGGCTCCGTTCCACTCTCCGAGTACGGTCTGTAGCTCAAGACTTTCCGCATCCCGCCATACTTCTATCATAACGGTCTCGCCCGGAGGCAGGGAGGATATTTTTCGAATCAGGGCACCGGCATTTTCGATGGCCTCGCCGTTTACCTTGCGGATCACATCATAGACTCGAATGCCGTCACGGGAGGCGGGTGTATTGGGTCGCACCACTTCGACCAGCGCTCCCTTGTCGTCGGGCAGTCCCAGGGCAGTAGCGATGCTTCCGGTGGCATCATCGATCTGAACCCCGAGAAAGCCGCGGGTCACTTTACCGTCGGCAATAAGATCGGGCACGATGTTTTTCACTTCATTGACGGGGATAGCAAAGCCTATGGAGTTGGCCCCCCAGATAATAGCGATATTGATTCCGATGACTTCCCCATCAATGTTGCAGAGGGGTCCTCCGCTGTTCCCGAGATTGATGGCGGCATCCGTCTGGACCAGATTCTGAAAGCGAATGCCCTGGGCCTCCAGGCCCCACAGGTTATTTCGCCCCAGTGCACTGATGTGTCCGAAGGACAGCGAGCCCTCAAAGCCTCGCGGACTCCCCATGGCAATGGCAAACTGCCCGACCTTCAATGTGTCGGAATCACCGAGCACGGCGGGCATGAGCAACTCATCTGTTTCGATTCTGATGACCGCCAGATCGGTATCCGCGTCTGCTCCCACCACCTTGGCTTCATACCGTTTTCCATTGGCGAGGAGGACCTCGATCTTTTCCGCATCGGCGATGACATGGTTGTTGGTCACAATATGCCCATCGGCGTCATAGATGAAGCCACTTCCGGTCGCCAGCGGCCGCGTTTCGCCCCGCTGTCCCTCCGGCAACGGCGCACCAAAGAACTGGTGTAACTCATCCAGTTCTTTTTTCCCCTTCGGCACAGAAACCCCTTCCGTTTCGATGGAAACGACGCAGGGGCCCACTTCTTCGTGGAGGCGCACAAAACTGTCTTCGATCTCCCGTCGAATCGGGCTGCGGGCATGGGAAAGGGGTACCAGCAGGGCGACGGTGGTCGCCACGGCCAGGGCTCGCTGTAAAGTCTTCATTCCTGTATCTCCTGACCTGGAGGTAGATTAACTACCCTCACCCGGTCGTGCTGTACTCGTGTCTCTATGTATTCCTGCCACATCGTTTTTCATTGCGACCGGCGCTTTTCGTCATTGGGCCAATCAGCCGTCGGCATTGCCGCGCGAATGAAAAACGCCTTCCAGGGCGGTCTGAATTGATGCCTGCAGGGCCTCGTCGGCCACCTTGGCATCTCCCAGACGAATGTAGAATGCGTCTCGTACTTGTCGCGCGTCGGTCACCACGTGGGAGGATTGAAAGTCAATTCCAAACCCGGCAAGTACCCGGGCGATATCGTAGAGTAAGCCGGTTCGGTCACCGGTTTCAATGTCGAGGACTGTATCCGTGCGGGAAGCCTCGTTGTCGAAGCTGATTCGGGTGGGTATGGGCACCCGAACTTTGTTGAATCCGAAGAGTCGATTGCGCGATTTGTCGACCAAGTCCTGCACCGGGTCTTCATCGAGCAAGACGCGCTCCAGGTTTCGGGTCAAGGATTTTACCTGACCTGCGGTCAACGCACGTCGGTTGGCGGCATCAACGACGGTAAAACTGTCGACCGCGAAGCCATCGGGCGTGGTAAAGACGGCGGCCCGCCGCACATCGGACAACTGAGCCGTCAGGCAGCCCGCGATCTGAGCAAAGAGGCCATGGCGGCTTCGGGTGCACACCACCACATCGCTGGTTCCCGTGTCACTCCGCTCCTCAACACGGACCGACAAGCCGTTGCTTCGGGCCTCGTCCAGACAGGCCATGTGGGCCACAATCTGGGGCGGCGTAAAGGCAACGAAATAGCGCTCACCCAACTGCTTCAAATGACCTTCGACCTGGGGCCGCAGGTCTTCGGGGGCCATGGTCTCCACCGCCTTCGCTTTCGGTGATGTCCAGAAGGCCTCGTCGAATGGGGCGCGCCCAAGGAGAATCTGCTCTGCTTTCAAATAGAGCTTCGCCAGCAGGGCCCCTTTCCACTCGGTCCAGACATTGGGACCGACGGCGCTCAAATCGGCATAGGAGAGCAGCAACAGGGCCTGGAGCCGGTCCAATGCCCCCATGGTATGGGCGAATTCGGCGACAATATCGAGATCATCGGTATCTCGATACATGGCGATATGGTTCATGGCCATATGGTGTCTTACGAGGAAGGCGATTCGCTCCACATCCTCCTCCGCCATACCCATTCGCCCACCTATTTGCTCAACAATCCGCACCCCTTCTTCGACGTGTTCTTCTCCGCTGACTTTGCCCAGATCATGGCAAAGAATAGCGATAATCAGGATGTGGGGATCACGAAGGTGCTCGAGGGTACGCTGCAACAGATGGCCGATGGGCCCTTCCGCGTCGGAAATGGTTCCAATGGCCTCGATGGCCCGAAGCGTATGCTCATCAACGGGGTAGCTGTGAAAGTCTTCATAGCGCACCACGCCATCAACGTCGGCGTATTCGGGGATGTAGGCTCCCAGGAGTCCCGTTTCCGCCGCTTGTCGCAACGCTTCTCCCGCATGGAGTGGACGGCTGCACAGGGCGACGAAAAATCGCCGCACGAGGTCGTCTCGCCGGAAGGCTTCCCCCACCAGGCCGAGATTTTCGGTGACGCGTTCCCGACTGACGTGATCGAGGGGCACCTGACGGCGACAGCTCTCCCACATGATTTCCATCAGGCGTGGTGGATATTCCGCAAACCACTGGGAGGACTCGGCACCGATGGTCAGTTCCCCATTGACGACCGTAACCCTTCCGCGGGATGCCAATCCCCGGGAGGCGTGGGCGTTGTCGGCGATTTCGGCAATCCCGACGACCAGGCGAAGCATGCGCCGCACGACGCGGGCCGCGCTGTAATAATCTTTCATAAACCGGTCAATGGCCGGCTGTCCGTCATCTCCGTATCCCAGCGCGGAGGCCACATGTTTCTGATGGGCGAAGGAGAGGCGGTCTTCTGGTTTCCCTGTGTGGAAATGCAGTTCATTTCGAACCCGCCAGATAAAATCGAGGCTCTCTTGAAAATAGAGATTGTCTTCCGAGCGCAACTCGCCCAGCCGTTCCAAATCGTCGAGAGTCACATTGCCCCGACGAAGGCCTACGATCCATCGGGCCACATGGGCATCCCTGAGTCCTCCCACATTCTCTTTGATATCTGGCTCGGTATTATGGAGATCCTGATGCTCTTCGGGGAGGGATTCCAGGGACTCCCGATTGCGGAGGAAGGCGAGGAGGCTAGCCTCCTGCTTACGCTGAATCCCTTCGATACCCCGTTCCAGGGCCCCAAATACGGCGGTATCCCCCCAAACCAGACGGGCCTGCATATAGCTTGTGAATACTTCGGGCTCGGAGGCGGCCAGAGAACGGGCCTCTTTAACGTGTTGAAAGATGTAACCCATCTTGAAACCCACATCCCAAAACGTGGGCACCAGGTAGTCGTTCAGATCGCGCAGGGTCTGGTCTTGCCGCCCGGTGTAGAGTAGGCACAGGTCCAAATCGGAATGGGGACTGAGCTCGCCCCGGCCATAACCTCCCAGTGCGACGAGGGCGATTCTGCGACGCAGACGGGGCGAGGCGGAAACCTTCGCCAGCCCGAACTGCACAATCCCCTGGACCAGGGTATCGGCAGCGTTGGTGAGTTCATTCAGCACACTCCGTCCTGACGAGCCTGCCAGATGGCGCGCCCGGGCCACATCCCAGGCATTACGATAAAACGCGGCAATCGATCTGATGCGCGCGCGCTGGGGGCAATTTCGAAACAACACGGAATTCTGCTCCGCATAGCGGACCAGCTCCGGAAAATCATACTCGGGGACATCACTCACGTGCCGTACTGCTCTCTTCCAGATTAGTTTGAAAAAGAGAGGGCCACTGGCAGGAGATAGGTGCTCTCAACCCATCCCCGTTGTCCGCTCTCCGTTTCAACGCGGGTCCACCCGTGCGCACTTGTTTCCAGGGCAACCCGGTCTCCTGCATGCAAGACGTCTCGAAGCATATCCCGCGCGTCAGGGCCATAGCGAAGGGGCAGCTCTTCGGCCACCACCACACCACTATCGGGAGTGCGTCTCATCACGACCACGATAGCGACCACCGCTGTCAGGAGTCCGATGAATAAGGCCAACCGATAGTGCCTATGGCGGGGAGGACACCACAACGCCACCGCCAGTATACCCCAGACCGCCCACCATAACACCAACGCCACGACCCGAAATGCCAGCCGGGAGCCTGTCGTGTTTCCCTTCAGGGCAGCGCGGTATCCCTCAGGAAGACCCAATGGCCGGCTGGAGACCGCGCTTATTGCTGCGAGGCCCCGGAGAGCGGGCGTATAGCCTGGTGTATGGTCTAGGGCCCGTTCATAGTTCAACACGGCAAGTCCAACATGGCCGGCCTGAAAGTGGGCCGCACCCAGATTGTAGAAAACGGCGGCCTCGCGCACACCGGCCGTCACCAGTTGCTCATAGGCCACGACAGCGTCTTCCACCCGGTTCTCCTGGTAGGCCCGATTACCCTGTTGAAAAAAGTCGTCGTAGACCGTCCCGGAAACGCAAAGGACTGTAAGCAGCAGCAAATTCATGGCGCCATCCCCCCGACCACCAAACGATTCAAGGCCCCGATGGCCTGTTGCGCCTTTTTCCGGGTCTCCTCCGGTGAGGGAACAGCCGTTCCGTAGCGCATGGTCTCACACCAATGGAGTACGTCGCTGATGGCCGTACCGACTTCCAGCCCAACGCGTTGCGCCAGGGCCGCCTGCAACTCGGGCACGCTCATTCCCGCGGTCTTCAGCCCGGTGGCGTAACGCAGCTCCTGTAAGATCGCCTGCCGTAGTCCATCTACCGATGCCTCTGCGCCCATTGCGGATTCCACCCGGTAGGCGACCTGACTACCTGCTGTTCCTCGATGGGCGTTCCGCTTCCAGAAGGCCACAGCCCAGACCAGAAAGAACAGGACGACCGGTACGAGACTCAGTCCGGTAAGGTATCGAACACGAAACCAGGGCCGCTCCAGGGGCTGCCACTGGGCCACCAGGGGCAAACGACCATCCTCCATCGCCAGCAGGCCAACGGGCAGGTCGTAGCCTCCGCCGCCGACCACCACCAGCTCTTCGGAATCACCGCTGGCTTCCACGGCCACCGCTACGGCGTTGCTGGTGACGGTCTGATAATCCTTTGTCTTGGGTGAGAAAAAGGTCATCGCTACGGGGGCCAGGGTCTGGTCGCCCGACTCCAGCGGCGTGATTTCATAGGAAAAGCGCTTCAGGAAGCCGTCTCGTTGTGCGGCGGGGTACAAGGCCGCGTCCACAGGGATTTCGCGGGCACGGTGCCAGCTAGCCGACGGAATTTGGGGCGGTCGCAACGTCTGGGGATTGCCCTTTCCGAAGACGTCAACGTGCAGCATGGTGGGTACGCCCTGTTGAATTTCGGGTGCCAGCGTCACCTCAAGCCCAAAGACACCAATCGCCCCGCTGAAATCGGCGGGTGCGGGTGGCAACGGGAGGACTTCAACGGTAATGGGGTCGGTTTTCTTATCGACCTCGATAGAACGGGCCCCTTCACTCGTGAAGCCCCGTGCCATGCCCTGCCAGCGCCAGGCGCCAATGAAGAGCTGCCCGGAGCGGGTTGGATAGAGGTTGATGCGATAGGTCGTTACCACATAGTCAAAGCCACCACTTTTCTGCTCGTGGGTTTCCTTTCGGGGCTCTTCCGCGAAGAAACCCTCCATCTCGGGCAGGCGCACGGCACTGGTCTTATAAAAATTCTGCACCCGGATGCCCCGAAACTTGAGTTGCCCAAAGGTCAGGGTGAGCTGTATCTCCTCGCCCAGGTAGACCGTATCCTGATCCACGGCGCTATCGAGAAAGATCACTTCTTCCAACGTGGGCAAGGCCACTTGCGCGACAGCCGAAGCACAGCCCGCACAAAAGAGCATCAGTAGTACGAATTGCTTCACCACCACGCCCCCCGCAGTTTTGACGTTTCCCGGTTTGTTCGCGACGCGGCCTGTTCCCGCCGATCCACTTCTTCCAGGGCGCGAAGGATGCCCTCCAGGTTCGCCAATTCGGGCGGCAAGGGTGCATCGTGTTCTTCGAGCAATTCGCCATCACCCGGCGGGGGCAACGAAGGCTGTGGGTCTTCCTCTTCCTCATCTTCCTCCGCAGGCATAGGCTCAGGCGTGTCGCCGGACGTCTCGGTATTGCCTGAACCGCTACCAGCACTCTCTCCGCTGGATTCGCTCGAACTGTTGCCCGAAGCCGAATCGGAGGAGGATTCCTGCGATTCACCGGATCCCGCTTTCCCACCGCCTTCCTGCGGAATCTCTGCCACACTCATAACCACAATCATTTCACCGACCGGCATGGAAAGCCCGCGGAAGACCATGCCGTGTCCGCGCTTGGCACGACCGGTCACCCGGAGGGCCTCCACCACCTGATCCGCTTGCTTCATATCGATGTGGGTTTCCAATACGACTTCCCCCGAGTCGGTAAGTCGTACGGGGCGCCCATGGAAGGAGTAGATGGATCCCAGACGCACGCTCACCTCGTCTCCATAGGGAATGGTGATTTCTTGGTAGGCCACTTCGCGGTAGGTATCGTAGGGGAGGGTGTCCAGGAATTCCCGTACCGACGAGAGACTGGGGTCCGTCTCGGTGGTGGTACGTCCTTCGTCCAGGCCGTGAATGGCCAGCAGCCGGATGCGCTCTGGCTCCTCTGGCGTGGTGGGCTCCAGCTCCTTTTGGCCCAGGAGACACAGCGCTAAAAGGGTCGCAGCAAGTAGCCTCATGGGGTCTCCTCCTCGCGCCCCGGTAAGCGCAGCACAATGGTACTCCCGTCTATCACCTCGGCCGTCGCCTGGGGAATCTGTGTCGTCGCCGCATCGACGGCACTATTGGCCGGGGGCGGATCTGACGTATCTTCGTCGTCCTCCTCGTCGGCCCGGGGCGGGTTTTGAAGGAGCAAACTCAGTTGATAGCGTCCGTAGTCCAGGTTG
>JAUIMA010000540.1 GCA_030432675.1 Candidatus Hydrogenedentota bacterium
GTAAACCGCATCTTCCTGCCACTACAGAACTGCCCGTTTGCAAACTTTGCGGAGAACAGCAAAGCTTCTTCTTTCAGGTGGAGTTTCCCGAGGGACATGCCTGGTCCGGTAAGACTCTCGCGGTTTTCCAGTGTACACGTTGCGTTGATAGAGAAGGTTTTATTCCCAAGATGCTCGAGGGTGAGCTTCAAGGAATTGATATACCATCAGGATTTCTTACGGAATATCAAACTAACTTTGCGTTCTTAGTTTACAATAGTGGGGAAGGCAAGATTGTCGCATCCTACGAAGACGTTATCGTCTTTAAGCCGTGGCGATTGATTCCAACATCTACGCCAGGAAGAGCCGGTTCAAAGGTTGGGGGGCGGCCAAGGTGGATACTCGGGAACGAGTTTCCTGGGACCTACGACAATCGTGCCAAGATGCGTTTTCTTCTGCAGCTCGAATGGGACTACGAATTCGCGATCCATAAAGACGCACCGAAGCAAGTCTCGATGGGGATAGGTGGGAAACCTAGATTATGCGAGCAACCGTTTTACAGGTTGTTCCTTCAAAACGGGCTCTACTTTTTTGGGACCGATTTGGGCGATGAAGAAACATTGGTTTATTGTATTACACAAATTGACTAGGGGTGTGGAAGACAATCATAGACATTGACTGATTCAGGGATCGTGGGAAGGATATCAGCAACGCAAGTATCTTGGTTTTTGTTTCGGCGAAAAGGAGCAAGAGACCATGAATGCCAAGGCTTGGCTACACTCCAAATCCACCCCGATAGACAATGCGTGCCGGGGGCGCTACCATAGTAGCCACACTATCGTAACCCATGCAGGAGACCGCCATGACTTCCCTGAGCCGCCGTCGTTTTCTTCAGAACTCCGCCCTGGCCGCTACCGCCCTGGGGACAACCCGGGTATCGAAGGCCCTGTCGCCCAACGAAAAAATAAATATTGCGGGCGTTGGTATCGGCGGTATGGGGCGGGGAAACCTCCGTGCACTCGCGGGTGAAAACATTGTGGCCCTCTGCGACGTGGATCACGATTATGCCGGGAAGACCTTCGATGACTTTCCCACGGCCACGGCCTATACGGATTTTCGGGTCATGTTGGAAAAGCAACCGGAAATCGACGCCGTGTTGATTGCCACCCCCGACCACACCCATGCGGTCATTGCGAAAGCCGCCATGGAGGCGGGAAAGCATGTCTATTGTCAGAAGCCCCTGACCCACGATGTCTTCGAGTCCCGACGACTCGCTCAGATAGCCGCCGAGACCGGCGTGGTGACCCAAATGGGCATCCAGGGCCATTCCATGTCGGGTGGTCGGGAAGTGACCGAATGGATTCAGGGCGGTGTGATTGGCGAAGTGCGGGAAGTGGATGCCTGGTGTGATTTGAGCTACTACCCCTGGGGCCATGCGAGTTGGAGTTCTCCCGTGTCCGCCCGACCGGAAGAGACCCCGGCCAAGCCCGATGGCCTGGACTGGGACCTCTGGATTGGTCCGGCGCCCATGCGGCCTTACCACCCCTGCTACCATCCCCGTAGTTGGCGGAGTTGGTGGGACTTTGGCTGTGGCATGATGGGGGATCGGGGTGCCCATACCCTGGACCCGATTGTTCGCGCGCTGGATTTGGGTGCACCGACGAGTATTGATGCCAGCTCCACGGGCTTGACGGAGGAATTGCATCCCCTGGCTTCCATCGTGCGCTACGAGTTTCCCGCGAAGGGCGACCGGCCCTCCGTGGTGGTGAATTGGTATGACGGCCTTCGACCACCCCGTCCGAGTGAACTGAGCGAGAAAGATGAATTGGGTGATGGCGAAGGAGGCGCGCTCTTTAAGGGGAGCGATGGCTATCTCACCTGCGGCACCTACGGCCAGTCGCCCCGCCTGGTTCCCGAGGCGCAGATGAAGGACTTTTCGCCGCCCGCGCCGAGCCTGCGTCAGGTTGAAGGGACCCACGAGGCCGAATGGTGCGACGCCATTCGAAACAGCCGAAAGGCCAATGCGGACTTTGCCTATTCGGGGCCGCTGACCGAAACGGCCTTGTTGGGAAACATCGCCAAACGGATGAATACCAAGCTGTTGTGGGATGCGGACGCGATGGTGTTCAGCAACGTGCCCGAGGCGACCGACTATGTGCGGCAGGCCTATCGGGAGGGGTGGAGTTTGTAGAGGGGGCGTGGGACCTATGATTCGTCGATAGGGGTCTCATTGACGATATGGGCATTCCGCATGATGCCCGCGTGTTTTGTGCGGCGTATGGGCGTACCCGCGAATTCTTCGTCGAAGGCGGCCTCGTCCATGGCTTGCAGGACTTCCAAATCCGGGTTGGCGTGGCCGGTGCGCGGGAGGAAGTCGTGCTCCGTGCTTTCCTTCGCGAAGCGATTCCAGGGGCATACTTCCTGGCAGATGTCGCAGCCGAATATCCAGCCCTCCAGCTTGTCGTGGAGGGGCTCGGGGATGTCGCCCCGATTCTCGATGGTCTGGTAGGAGATGCACTTACGGGCGTCGAGCACCCCTTCCGCCACAAAGGCATCGGTGGGGCAGGCGTCGATGCAGGCGCGGCAACTTCCGCAGTGGTCCGTGACGGGGGCGTCGGGCGTGAGGGCCACTTCGGTAATGACGGCCCCGAGGAAAAACCACGAGCCCATGTCGCGTCGGAGGACCAGGCTGTTCTTACCGACCCAGCCGATGCCCGCACGCTCGGCCCAGGCGCGCTCCATGACAGGGCCGCTGTCCACGGCGGCGTAACTTTGTGTATTCACGCCGAATTCGTCGAGGAAGCGGGCGAGCTTAACGAGGGGTTTCTTGAGGACCTTATGGTAGTCCCGGCCCCAGGCGTAGCGGGCCACCTTGCCGGATCCTTCGGGTGCGGGGGGACGGGGATGGTAGTAATTGCGTGCGACCACGACGACGGACTTCGCGGTCGGCATTTTCTCACGGGGATCCTGGCGGATGGCCTTGGTGCGGGCCATCCAGTCCATATCGGCATGATGGCCCGCTTCGAGCCACTGTCCGAGCCGGTCTTCGGGATCGATGGGGCCCGCCTCGGCGATTCCACAGGCGTCGAAACCCAATGCGGCTGCCTGGGCCTTCACGGCGCGGCTCCGTTCGGCCTGCCCATCCGTCATTTCAGGTTGACCCGGTCCCCGTAGCGTTCGATGAGTCCCCGGTTCCACTCGTCGCCACCCGGTAGATTGGCGGTCTTGAAGAGGGGCGGTTCCTGCCCGGCCTCTTGATAGCGACAGCAGACGTTGTAGACCAGTTGTTTGATGATGGCTACATTGGCGAGCGTAGAGGTGGGTCCGGTGAAGAGGTCACTGCCCGGTACGGGCAAGGAGGCATCTCCTGGTGTGCCGCAATTGTCGATGACCACATCGCATATCTCGTAGAGCTTTTTGTCTTGCCCCTTGCCCAGGGGCGCTTCCTTCGACTGCGCGAGGGAGGTGAGGGCGACGGTTTTCAGGCCCCGGCCCCGGGCCAGCAGGGCCATCTCAATGGGCACCGCATTCTTCCCGCTATTTGAAATAATGGTCAATACCTCACCAGGGCGCAAATCGTTTTGCTCGAAGACCACCCGGGCCAAGCCGGGGAGGCGCTCCAGCTTGGTGCTGCTGGCAGGCCCTTCATGTTGCATGAGGGTGGGGAAGAGCATGGCATTGATGGGGGCCAGCCCACCGGCGCGATAGTAGACTTCCTCGGCGATGATGTGGGAGTGCCCCGTGCCAAAGAGGTGCCAGACGCCTCCTTCCATCAGACTCGCGGTAACCAATTCGGTGGCCTGATGGATGGCATCGGTCTGGGTGTCGGCGATGTTTTGTAACAACTGCTGGGCCGCAGCAAAGAAGGTCTTGGGCATGTAGTGTCCCTTTCATAGTCGGGCCGTAGAAAGCGGGGCTTCAGTCTGCCACGCGCGCCTGGCGTTGCTTTTCCCAAAAGTTGACCACCACGGCCCCTGCGGCATCGCCCATAACATTGGTGGCCGTGCGACACATGTCGAGGATGCGGTCGACGGCGAGGACCATGAAAATGTAGTGCAGGGGAAGGCCCACGGCATTGGCGATAATTGCCATGGCCACCAGGCCCGCACTGGGGATGGCCGCCACACCGGCGGACGCGATTACGGCCGTGACCGCAATGATGACCGTGTTGGCGAAGGTGAGCACAACGGATACATCATCCAGACCGCCGTAGACCTGAATAAGAAACATGATGGCCACGGCTTCGTGGAGCGCCGAGCCGTCCATATTGACCGTGGCGCCTACGGGCAGACTGAAATCGGCCACCTCATCGGAGACTTCGAGTTTCTCGGTGACACAGTGGAGGGTCACAGACAGGGTCGCCGCAGAAGA
>JAUIMA010000541.1 GCA_030432675.1 Candidatus Hydrogenedentota bacterium
TAGGCAAAGAGGGCCTGCCCCATCACCCCCGCCAAGAGACCGAGGAGCACAATCCGACGGGTCGCCCGGGTGGGCGTGCCATTGAGCGCCACGAAGAACAACGCCCCGTAGCCCAGCCACAGATAGAGTTCGTAGCAGGTCGTGTGAAATTGAATCGCACCGGTAGACGCGATGAGCAGCCAGAGCAACAGCAACACCCAGCATACCGTCGGTCGCACGCTATTCAGGGGTTTCGGATCGCGGATCTGACGAACTCCCCAAACCACCAGAAGGTAAAGGCTGGCCCACAAAAAGTAGGTGTTATCTGCCGGGTAGGTAAATCCATCCAGCCAGGGACGAAGGGCCAGTAAGACCGCTAAGCCAACAGATACGTGAATGTACGCCCCGCCCGCCAACAACACCGCGCCGATGAGAATGACGGCAACATCGATGCTCTGTAAGGACTCCATCCCCAGTAAGGGTTGCAACCGCGCTCCAGCGACAAGGACTAGTACCCGCTTGAGGCCAAGCAAACTGTTCCCGAAACCGAGCGAGGCAATTACACCGCACCACAGGACAAGACAGCCCAATACCAACGCCGAATCACGAGGAGATACCATTTCGGCAGGCCACAGTCCCGGCTTCCCGTCCGGAGAATCGTTTCTATCTCGAGATTCGGACTTGTTCTTCAATCTGCACCATCTCCACGATCACGACGTGCCCCCATTAACAACAGAATCAGCAAAAACACCCCAAGGGTCTGGGCCATGATGATGGCCGTGCCACGCAGGTTCAGCTGAGGGAGCAAGGCACCACCCAGCCCGATGATAGCCGCCACCAGAAAAATAAACTCGACGGCCTGGCGGGGAGACATTCCACGCTCGACAAGACGATGAGAAAAGTGGCGTTGGTCTCCCTGCATTACATCGACACCTGCACGCCAGCGAAGATAGACGACACTCACCATATCGAAAAGCGGAACGGCCAGGGCGAGCAAGGGTGCGGCTACCGCGAGACGCGGTGTACCCTCCACATGAAAGGTTCCCAGCACCGCAATCGTCGCAAGAAAGTACCCACAGAACATGGCCCCTGCATCGCCCATATAGATGCGTGCAGGACTGAGATTGTGATAGAGAAATCCGCACAGGGTGCCCGCAAAGAGTAAGAGCAGCAGGCGCACGAGAGGCTCAAAGGGCACGACGCACAGGAAAAACGAAAGGGCCGCGATCACCGACACCCCCGCGCATAGACCGTCCATGTTATCCAGGAAATTCATGGCATTGGTCAGCAAAATAACCCACAAAATGGTCACCAGGCTCGAAACCCAGGGGTTCGAAAAAACGAAGAGCTCGATGCGTACATTGGCCAGTACCAGTAGCAGCCCTGCCAAGGCCTGCCCCGTTAACTTGGCCCACGGACGAAGCGCATAGAGATCATCAACAATCCCAAGCAGGAAAATCACGCCGCCTCCGAGCAAGATGCCGGCCAGCTTAATCTCACCGCCTTCACCCAAAGCACCCTGCAAAAAATTGTGAATATACGCCATTCCAAACCGGTCCAAGGCAAAGAAAACCGCCAGATGAATCAGGATGAGCGCATAGACGGTGAACACGATGGCCACGCCACCCAGCAACGGTACGGGCGCTGCCTGGGTCTTTCGTTCTCCGGGATGGTCCAACACGTTCCAGCGCACGGCCAGCCGACGCATCAGCGCCGTGGCCACCATGCCACCGGTCAAGGCTATGAGAAAGCTGTAGCCGTAGGTAATGTAGGTCACTTCGGGAGGCATGCGAGACTTTCCTGATAGCACTGCCACTCGCGCTCGGCGATGACATCGGCACCAAACGCCGTTTCTATACGCTTCCGCGCGGCATTCCCCATTTCCTGCGCTTTCGCAGGGTTTGCAAGCAGGGCGTTGATGCCGTCGGCCAAGGCCGTGGGATTATTGGGCTCCACATTGTAACCGGTTTCTCCGTCCAGATTGATAAACTCAACGCCTGTTCCCAGTCGGGTCGCCACGACGGGACGCCCCGCCGCATGGGCTTCCATGATGGCCACCCCGAAGGCTTCACTGCGGGCGATGGAAGGAAACGCGAATACGGCGCAGGCATGCAGATGGTTGACCAATTCCGCGTGGGACAAGGCACCAGGAAAGTGAACCGTTACGCCCTTTCGAGAGGCAGCTTCCATCAACGCGGGACGTTCCGGGCCATCTCCTGCGATCACTACGGGGGCGCCAATCTGCGCGGCGGCGTCAACCAAGACCTGGAGCCCCTTGTAGTAACGGTGCTTTCCGCAAAAGAATACGAAGGAGCCACCATATTCCTGGTGCAACGCCGCAACCCGCGGCCCTTCCTGTTGCTGAAAGGCAGCCACATCAATGCCCAGTGGCACGACCTGGCAGCGCTCCCTATGGGGTGCCAAGGTAGCCGAGGTCTCAAGGTATTGGGTTGATGTGGGTAGAATACGTGCCGCACGGCGCAACACCTGGTGCTGAATCGGCGCATAGACCTTCATGGCGCGGGCCTGACGCACCACGTCGCTGTGATAACGGACGACCAATGTTCCGGGGCACCCCGCCACCAACCAGGCCACTTCGGCCGTCGGATTGGGCATGTGAAGAACCGTAACGTCCGGCTGAGCGCGTCGCATATGCAAAGGAAACAAGGGCGCAATTGGGGCCTGCAGGAATCGCCCCCACTCCCCCACTTCCTGAACGGAAATACCGTCATGACACACCTTCCGCGAACGCCAACTGCGACTGCATGTGAGTGCGGAAACGTCACCCCAAGCCCGTTGGTAACGACAACTTCGGGCCATGAAGCCTTCGATCCCCCCCTGCACGGGTGGGTCAAAATCTTTGTATACGTGCAGGACTTTCAACAGGAGAAGGAATTCCATGGGGTTTGGGGTTGAATGGGTCCCTGAATTATGTGCGCTGGCGGGTCTCGAAGACAAGCTGAAGCCGCCGATGATGTAAGCCAACGGGATACCATGCTATATTGCGGAGAACGATCAACAGCCGATGACCTGCGCCCCTGGAGGAACTCCCTGCATGATGAACGAACCCCGTGCCAACGACGCCATCGAAGACGCCGCGACAATTCCTCAGCCGGAACCGGAGTTGGAGCCTCTTCCCATTCCGGAGCGTGCCCGGGTCGTCATCGTGGGTGGCGGCATTGTGGGGTGCAGTGTGGCCTACCATCTGGGCCACCTGGGATGGCGCGATATCGTGGTGCTGGAACAAAGCGCCCTGGCCGGTGGCACAACCTGGCACGCCGCCGGGATGGTCGGGCAACTCCGCACCTCCAACAGCCTTACGAAAATCAATAAGTACAGCGTGGAGCTCTATCAAAAGCTGGAAGCGGAAACCGGGGTCTCCACGGGCTGGAAGGAGGTGGGAAGCCTCATCGTGGCCCAAAGCGAAGCCCGTATGACCCAGCTCCGTCGCACGGCCGCCATGGCCCAGCGCTTTGGGGTGGAAGCCCATCTCATAACCCCGCAGGAATCTGAAGATGCCTTCCCCTTGTTGCGCACCGATGATCTCCTCGGCGGCGTATGGCTGCCCCACGATGGCAAGGTCAACCCCGAGGCAACCGCCAAAGCCCTGGCACAAGGGGCGCGCAATCAGGGAGCCCTCATTCAGGAGAACACCCAGGTCACGGGACTGCGGGTAGAGAACGGGCGGGTTACCGGAGTGGACACCGCGCAGGGCCCCCTCCACGCGGAATATGTGGTCTTGTGTGGTGGCATGTGGACCCGCGAACTCGCCCTCAAGGCGGGTGTCACCGTGCCCCTCTACCCCGTGGAGCACCACTATGTCGTGAGCGCACCACTCGAGGGAGCCGACGACGAGCTACCCTGCGGGC
Organism: Candidatus Hydrogenedentota bacterium; assembly: GCA_030432675.1. Classification (GTDB taxonomy): domain Bacteria; phylum Hydrogenedentota; class Hydrogenedentia; order Hydrogenedentales; family JAEUWI01; genus JAEUWI01. Next base: position 3,849 of record JAUIMA010000541.1, read on the forward strand.
GGGATCCCGACGCACAAATCTACTTTCGCGGCGAAGGGGACGCCATCATGCTGGGGGCCTTCCAGTCTCGCTCGACCACGTGGGACCCCACCCCTGTCCCCCATCCCTTTTCCTTTTCCCTGTTGGGCGCCGATTGGGAGAAATTCACCCAACCCATGGAGGCGGGCAAACACCGCATCCCCGCCCTGGCCGAGAGCGAGTTCCCCAAATTTGTGAATGGCCCCGAAAGCTTCACGCCCGACAATAATTTCATCCTCGGCGAAACACCGGAAGTACAGGGACTTTTCGTAGGAGCCGGGTTTAACTCGGTTGGGATTGCCAGTGCCGGTGGCGCGGGGAAATACCTGGCCGAATGGATCGTCGCAGGAGAAGCCCCCCTCGATCTCTGGTCGGTGGACATTCGCCGCTTCATGCCCTATCACAACAACCGCAATTACCTGCGCGAACGGGTCACCGAGGTGCTCGGGCTTCACTATCAGATGGCGTGGCCC
>JAUIMA010000020.1 GCA_030432675.1 Candidatus Hydrogenedentota bacterium
CCTTCGCCTTCACCTTCACCTTCACCTTCACCTTCACCTTCACCTTCACCTTCACCTTCACCTTCACCTTCACCTTCCGTCGCGCCCGCGAGTTCGTCCGCCAACAGCTGGCCGTCGTTGTTGCTGTCGAGGTCGCTGAACTGCGTCGCGGTCATGCCCGATACTGCGGCGAGGGCCTCGCTGAGCGAAAGGGCACCATCGTCATTGGTGTCGGCCGTAACGAAGTCCGAATGGAGCGAGGCACGCACGTCATCCAGCGTGGGGGGCGTGTTGGCGGGGCCGGGACAGCCCACCAGACTCAGGGCCAATGCCAACAGGATGGTAGGCGTAAATTGCATGAAGGGGTCCTTTGTTCGATGCCGCGGCTGTACTCAATCGGGTGCGCGACGTTATTATACCGCAGACCGGGGCGTCGTTGTCGCCCCGATTTTCGTGTCGAAGCGTAGTGAAGGAAGCAATTTATGCGTGTATTGGTAATCGGCGGGACTGGTTTGATCAGCACTCCTATTGTGGAGCGCCTGCGCGCCGTCGGCCATGAACCCGTGGTATTTAATCGGGGTGAGACCCCCTCCAATCACGTGGAAGTGACGTGTATTAAGGGAGATCGGGACGATTTCGCCGCCTTCGCGCAGGCCATGGAAAACGAGCATTTCGACGCCGTTATTGACATGTTGACCTACGATGCGGACCGGGCCGCACACAATGTGGCGGTTTTCAACGGCCGGGTGGCTCACTACATATTTTGCAGTACCGTTTGTGTCTATGGGGGCCCGCTGAGTCAAATTCCGGCCGCAGAGTCCGAACCCCACACTCCAGTGAGTCCCTATGGGCGCGGGAAGGCCGAAGCGGAAGCTGTATTCATGGACGCCTTCGCCCGAAACGGCTTCCCCGTTACCATGATGCGTCCTTCCCACTGCTACGGACCGGGAAAGCCGTTGCTCGATATTTGGGGCTATGATGGGGCATTGGTCAGCCGTCTTCGCGCGGGGTTGCCCATTGTCGTGGCCGGTGACGGTCACGGCCTGTGGCAGCCGGGCCATGTGGACGACATGGCAAAAGGGTTTGTCGGCGCGCTGGGTCGGGAGCGGACCAAGGGCAAAGCCTACAATATTGTGGGCGACGAGATCATGACCTGGAACAACTTTCACCGCCGCATGGGCGAGGCCATTGGAGTGGAGGCCAAGGTCGTGCCTCTCACCACGGCTCAAATTCTGGCGGGTGCCCCTGTTGGAAAGGCCGAATGGTTGCGGGAAAACTTCCAATACCACGCCGCCTATGACGGGAGCGCCCTGAAAGCCGACGTGCCGGAGTATGACAACCTCATATCCTGGGAAGACGGCGTCCGCGACACGGTGGCGTGGATGGACAGGACGAATGCCCACGAAGCGCCCGATGCCCTTCCGTGGGTGGATAGGTTGGTGGAGGCCGACCGGGAATTCCGGGCCGCGATGGAAGCGGTACGGGACGAGGGCGCTGGCGCATCATGACCGCTTCCCCCCAAAAGCACCCCTATGAAGCGGTACGGGATGAACTTCGCCAGGGCGAGCGTTGGCGCTTTCTTCGGACGTGGGAAGGGGCTGGCGGCGTCTTTACCCACGAGGGCAGACGTTATCTCAATTTTTCCTCTAACGATTACCTGGGGCTGAGCGGACATCCTGCGCTCGCTGCCGCCGTGACGGAGGTGATGAAGACCCAGGGCTGTGGCGCTACGGCTTCGCGCCTTATGTCGGGCAACCTCAGCATTCACGATAGTCTCGAAGCGGATCTGGCGGACCTGATGGGCCGGGAGCACGCGCTGGTCTTTCCCAGTGGTTATCAGGCCAACGTGGGGGTACTCACCAGTCTGGCGGGAAAGGGGGACCAGATCTTCTCGGACGCCCTGAATCACGCGAGCCTCATCGATGGGGCGCGCTTGTCCCGTGCGAAGATACAGGTCTATCGCCACAATGACATGGAGCATCTGGCCGCTCTTCTCGAAGACGGAGGTACCGAAGGGCGTCGGGTCATCGTTACCGATTCGGTGTTCAGTATGGATGGCGACGTGGCACCCCTCCGTGCATTGTCTGCGTTGGCCGCCCGCCATGATGCCGTGTTGGTGGTGGATGAGGCCCACGCGGTGGGCATTTGGGGAGGCGGAGGTGGTGTTTCTCGCGGCTTCGGGGTGAAACCCGATGTGCTGACCGGTACGCTCGGCAAGGCCCTCGGGAGCGGTGGTGGCTTCGTGGCCTGTGACGGCGTCTATCGTGATCTGCTGATAAATCGGGCCCGCAGTTTTATCTACAGCACCGGGGTCTCTCCCATGAATGGCGCAGCGGCCCGGGCGGCGGTTGGAATGCTCCGGGAAGATCCGACCCGTGGTACAACCTTGTTGGCCCGTGCGGCACAGTTCCAGACCCTGCTCGTGGAGCGGGGGGTCGACGTGGTGGTGGGGGAGACGCAGATTCTCCCCGTGATGGTGGGGGATGAGCGCCGGGTGATGGACTACGCCGCCCAATTGCTCGACGCCGGGCTTATCGTGACGGGGATTCGTCCGCCGACCGTGCCGGAGGGTACGGCGCGGCTGCGTTTTTCGGTGACACTGGGACACGATATGGCCGTGTTGGCAGAAGCCGCCGACGTGATAGCGCGGGTGCTTGTGGGGTAGAAACCCTGACACGGACCATTAGTTTCAGGCAAGGTGCCGGTCCGCTTCCTTCGCAAGTGCCCCCGTTTTTACGTTATGATGGGCGACCAATCCACGCACAGGAAACCCGAACTATGCATAATGGTCTTTTTATTACCGGAACCAGTACCGACGTAGGAAAAACCCTCGTTACGGCCGGTATCCTTCGATATCTTCGCAACCAGGGTCAAGATATCGTCCCGATGAAACCCGTGCAAACCGGGGGCATTCAAAGCGCTTCCGGATGGGAAGCGCCTGATCTGGCTGTCCACCTCAAGGCTGCGGACTTAGCGGTCGATGACGCCGCGCGGAAAAAAATGAATCCCTACTGCTATGAGCCGGCCTGTTCACCCCACCTTGCCGGGCGCATGGCCAATGACCCGGTGAAGCTGGAGCACATCGTGTCGTGCGCCGACGCGTTGGGCGCGGCCCATGACGGCGTGTTGATTGAAGGGGCCGGCGGATTGCTCGTGCCTCTCAATGAAGATGAAACCCAGCTGAGCCTGATTATCCATCTCGAGGTACCGGTCCTCATTGTGGCCCATATTGGCCTGGGCACGGTGAATCACTGCCTGCTCACCATTGAAGCCCTTCAAAATGCGGAGGTGCCCATCGCGGGCGTAGTCTTCAGCTCCCCGACACCCGGGGCAGGCGATGACTTCATCGGTAAAGACAACCCCGAGGCGGTCCGCAGTTTTGGTGGTGTTGCCGTATTAGGCAATGTGCCCTATCTGGAGGGGCTGGACGAGGATCCGGCGGCCGCGTGGCATCGCTTCGAAGGCCATATGCCCGGATTGAAGACCATTCAGCAGTACTTTGATTCCAAGAGCTGACCTTGAGAAACCTGATCAGCGAAAACCCCAGGAGTATTACATGAATATCGACGCCTTGCGCGCCGCAGACAATAAACACGTTTGGCATCCCTATACCGACCAGGTGACCTTCGAAACCGAGCCCTATACCTGCATTGAACGGGGGGAGGGGGTCTACCTCCATACCGTCGACGGACGCAAACTCTACGACGGGATTGCTTCCTGGTGGGCCGTCGCCCTGGGCCACAGCCACCCCAAGGTCATTGCGGCGCTGAAAGATCAGGCCGAGGTGTTGCAGCACAGCATCGTGGGCAACATGTCCCACCCCAAGATGGTCCAACTGGCCGAGCGTTTGGCCCAGCTGGCTCCGGGTAACCTGAACTACAGCTACTTTGCCGCCGACGGGTCCAGTGCGACAGAAGCCGCCCTCAAGATGGCGGTCCAATACTGGATTTACCAGGGCCGCCCGGAAAAGACCCAGTTCGTCGGACTCGAGGAAGGCTATCACGGCGATACCCTTGGTGCCATCAGCGTGGGCTATGTGTCCTGGTTTCATGAGCCCTATGAAAAGGTCGTGAAGCCCTCGCTCCGCGCCCCCGCGCCCTTCGCACCCTGCAACAGCGGGGATCCCGCCGAAGAAGCGGCCGCCGACGCCGCCTTCGCGAGGATGGAAGCCATGGTGGTGCCCCAGGCCGATACGATAGCAGCGGTCATCCTCGAGCCCTTGTGCCAGGGGGCGGCGGGTATTCATATTTATCCGGAGAGCTACGTACAGAAAGTGCGTGCCCTCTGTGACGCCCACGATATCCTCATGATATGCGACGAAATCGCTGTAGGCTTTGGGCGCACGGGACACCGCTTCGCCTGCGAACGGGCCGGAATCGTGCCCGATATCCTCTGCCTTGGAAAGGCCCTGACCGCAGGCTATCTGCCCATGAGCGTGGCCATCGCCTCCGACACCGTCTTCGACGCCTTCCGCCGTCCCGACGACAAGGCCCGCGTGTTTTTCGACGGACACACCTACTGCGGCAATCCCATCACTTCTGCCGTGGCCCTCGCCACCCTCGACGTGATGGACGAAGTCGGCATCCCCGAATCCTCGGCACCCCGTATTGAACAACTGCGGGTCGGCATGGAGCGCATCGGGAAGCTCCCCGGCGTGGCCTACCAGAAGACCCTGGGCCTCATCGGGATGTGTGTCATCTCCGAAGAAGCCGGTGGTGCCGCCAAGGGACGAGAGATTTCTATTGAAGCCAACAAGCGCGGGCTGTTTATACGCCCCTTGGGAGAGACCGTGTATCTCTGGCCTCCCTTAACCAGCACGGAAGCAGAGCTGGCGGATATGTTGGAGATACTCCACGACAGCATCGAAGCGGTGGGGTAACGACGAGGGCTGGGCCTGCCCCCACGGAGTCCCGCCCCCTGAAGCCAGACGACGCATTCGCTGAGCGAGCTTGCTCGCGGCCTTTGAGAGAAATGGTTCGGACCGTGTTCGGTGCTGTTGAGGCTCCATGGTCTTCCAATCGCCGGGGAGCAAGCTCCCCGAATGAAAGTAGCAGCAAGCTGCCACACTCCAGAGAGAGCATTTCGTGAAAATCCAGACGACTTTTTGGGGTACGTGAGTGTTCTTTCCCCCCTGTCAATAGATATCCCCACACGGCTTTTTACCCCGCTTCAGATTGCACCGCCCGCCTCCATCGCGCTATGATAGGGGCTCTTGCCATCTGCTTCCTTTCTTGAGATGGCACAGGCGGCGCGGCTGCCTGATTTGCGTGGCTTCTCTCTATCTTGCCACCGCGTGACCCATGACCCACTTACAAGGTATTTGTAGAATGTCTGGCGCGACGAATACGCACCCTTCCGCTACGCCCAATTGGCTACGCTATACGGCCCTTTTTCTGTGTTTTGCCACCTTGTGCCTCATCTTTCTCGGGGGACAGGTGAAGAGCCATGAGGCGGGCCTTTCAGTGCCTGATTGGCCTCTGACTTACAATGAAAATCCCATCACGTTTGGTATATCCAAGTGGACGGGTGGCATCTTTCATGAGCACTTTCACCGCCTCTTTGCCGGGGGCGTGGCGCTGCTGACGGTGGTGTTGGCAGGGCTGCTCTATTGGAAAGAACCCCGTGTATGGATGGTATTGCTGGGCGTGGGGGCGGTGTTTGCCGTATTGCTTCAGGCGGTTCTGGGCGGCATGACGGTTATCTATCATCTGCCGGTACTCGTTTCGAGTGCCCATGCCATCCTGGCCCAGACTTTTCTCCTGATAACCATCATTATCTGCTACGGCCTGTCTCGTGAACGTTCCCGCCGGGTGGAGCGGGTGCGCCATGGCGCTCCCGAAACGGCGACCTCCCTGAAAGTGGGGGCCTTGTGTCTGATTGGCGTTGTGTATGGGCAATTGTTCCTGGGTGCCCTCATGCGCCACACCGAGTCGGGGCTGGCTATTCCGGATTTTCCCACGACGGCAGGAAAAATGCTTCCAGTCGTCGGTGAAACCGAATTGGCATGGATAAACGACTGGCGCTTTGAACATACGGATAGTCTCGGCGCCCAACTGCCTGATGTGACCATGGGGCAGGTGGCCATTCATCTGGCCCACCGGGGCGGCGCTGTGGTGGTGACCTTGTTGATCGTTGGCCTCGCGGTGATCGCGTGGCGTCGGCGGCTCAGTCATCCGCAACTCTGGCATACCATGATTGGGTTGTGTCTGTTGGTATCGGTGCAGATTGCGCTGGGAGCCTTTACGATCTGGACCACGAAGCATCCCTATGTGACCAGTTTCCACGTGGTAACGGGGGCCGCTGTGCTGGGTTTGAGTACCCTACTCGCATTGCGGGCCTGGCCTCTGTCGCCCACCGAAGTGCCACAGGCCATCGAGGACCGCCCTCAGGGTGCCCTTGATGCGGCGCTTTCCTGACGCTATGGCACGTGCACAAGCCAAATCAAAAGCGGCCGCCTATCTGGAATTGACCAAGCCCGGGATCATTCGTCTTGTGCTGGTGACAACGGTTATCGGGTTCGCTTTGGGCGGGGAAGGCGTAACCCGCTGGGGACTGCTCCTCTGGACGCTCCTCGGCACGTCTCTGGGTTCTGCGGGTGCCTTTGTCCTGAACCACTATTTCGAGCGGGATGCCGATGCCCTGATGGATCGCACCAAGAACCGACCGATTCCTTCGGGTCTGGTCAGTCCTCGCTCCGCACTCATTCTCGGCCCCATTTTGACCGTGCTCGGCACGGCGCAGCTGTGGGTCACGGTCAACCCGCTGACAGCACTGTTGGTCTTTTTGACCGCCGCACTCTATGTCTTTGTCTATACCCCGTTAAAGCGCTATTCCTGGGTGAATACCCCCGTCGGTGCCATTCCCGGCGCTATCCCTCCGGTCATCGGCTGGGCGGCCGCCACCGGGCGGGTTGACACGGGGGCCCTCGTGCTCTTCCTGATTCTTTTTCTCTGGCAGCATCCCCACTTTTACGCCCTCGCCTGGATGTATCGGGAAGACTATGAAAAGGGCGGTTTCAAGATGCTGCCCGTGGTGGACCCGGATGGAAAGAGCACTTTTCGACATAGCCTGGCCACCGCCATCTTGCTGGTGCCCGTGAGTCTGTGGCCCACCTTCGTAAAGACTTCGGGGCTCATCTATTTCTGGGGGGCGTTGGTTCTTGGTGTGTTATTTGTTCTGGTTTGCGTGCGCTGGCGCATGAATAAGACCGTGCAGGCGGCCAAGGCGGTGTTTCTCTACTCGTTGTTTTACTGGGTGTTCTTGTTGGTATTTATTGTGGTGGACGCATACTTCTACTGAGTCGCGTTGACTGCGCACGGTATTCCCCGTGACGTTTCGGAGGCAATCGTATGAGTTTCAAGGCTCTTTTTATTATGGGCATTGCGTTTTTCGTATTGCTGAACGCCAGTCTCATGGGACTGTATCTTCTCAGCGGGGCGGCGGAGGCACCGCCGGAATCCGACGTGCTCCCCGTGCTCTATCCATTACCGGAGTTCTCTTTGACGAGCGACAAGGATTCGCCGCTCTCGAAGGCGGATTTGAAGGGTAAAGTCTGGATCGCCGATTTCATCTTCACGTCTTGTGCGGGGCCCTGCCCTGCCATGACCCGGAGTATGGCGGGCGTTGCAGAACGGCTTGCCCTTTATCCAGACGTGCAGTTTGTATCGGTATCGGTGGACCCGGACACCGATACGCCTGACGTATTATCGGCCTACGGCGAAAAGTTTGGTGCGGACCCCGCCCGCTGGCATTTTCTGACCGGTGATATGGACGCGATTCAGACCCTCGCGGTGGAGGGTTTCAAGATTGGTAGCGTAGATGACCCGGTCATTCACAGTACGAAGTTTTGCCTGGTCGATAAATCAGGCCAGATTCGAGGTTATTACACGGGCACGGACGAAGCCGAACTGAACGAGCTCGTCGCAGCGGTCCATCAATTAATGAAGGAGTAGTACGCCATGGCTGTGGAAAATCTACCTGCCATCAACGCCTGTTTAAACGGCCTTGCAGCCCTGATGTTGTTTGGAGGCTGGTGGGCCATCAAGCGCAAGCAGAACAAAGAATTGCACAAGAAATTCATGGTTGCTGCGCTCGTCTGCTCCGCAGTCTTCTTGTCCTGCTATCTCTATTATCACTACAACGCCGGTGCCATGACGAAATTTGAGCGTCCGGGCATGCTGCGTTATGTGTATTACACGATTCTGGCGACGCACGTGCCCCTGGCGGTGGTCATGGTGCCCTTCATCCTGGCAGCGGTATGGTTCGCCCTGCGGCAGCAGTTTGACAAGCACGTGAAAATCGTGCGGTGGATATGGCCTGTCTGGATGTATGTGAGCGTGACGGGCGTGCTCATTTACATCATGCTCTATCAACTTCAGTAAATAGAGGACGGGCCCTGATGAATCATCGGGGCCCGTGTTTTGTTCAGTCTGCTTCCAGCACCTGCAGCATCTCATCGATGCGGGTGAAGCGCTCGCGGGGCTTGCCCACCACCTTGCCCCGTGCTATTTCGGCGGCGTCGATCTGGTGCCAGTCGTCCAGAGACACGAAGCGAATAGCCTTTTCCTCCAAGAGGCGGACAACGGCGTCGTCTTCGCGGTTGGGGCAGGGCGTCAACGAGGCCGCATCTTCCAAGAGGCAATCCGACGTCTCGTGGCTATCCGGCTTGTTGGTTCCGATGATGCCCGAAGGGCCTGCGGCATAGAGGCCCGGCACAACGGCACCATTTTCCTGCACCCGCCCCTTGTGATTGGGGATGATGCCCTTTCTTTCCTCAAAGGGTACACCGGGGATAGGAATGCCCCGATAGCCAATGCTGCGGAACACCAGATCACAGGGAAGCTCCAGGGTTTCTCCCGTTGGTTCGGCCCACTGCTGGAACGCCTCCGTGCCTACCAATTTATTCTTGGCGAGGACGATGGACTCCACGTGCCCATCCCCCTTGATGTCGATGGGGCTGCGCAGAAAATGGAAGTGCATCGTGCGGGTGGTGTCGCGCGGCGGGGCCTCCGCATATTCGGTCAATAGCTCTACGTTGCGATTCCGATTGCGATCTTCCAGCTCTTGTTGGGAGAGGGAAGTGAGTACGAGATCATCTGGATTGACCCGGGGCTGGCAATCGACGAGTTCACTCATTTCTTTCAGTTCCAGGGGGGTGCAGGCCGCCTGGGTGACGCCCCTTCGGCCCACGATGTGGATTTCCCGGATGCGGCTTTCCGCCAGGCTTTCCAGGGCATGTTGCGCGATGTCGGTGGTCTTCAGTTCATCGGCGGTCTTGGCGAGGATACGGGCCACGTCCATGGCCACATTGCCCATTCCCACGACCACAGCGACTTCGCGGTCCAGGTTAAAGGTGTGGTCGCGATAATCGGGGTGACCGTTGTACCAACCCACAAACGAGGTGGCGGTATAGCTTCCCAAGAGATCTTCGCCGGGAATGTTGAGATGGCGGTCCGTCTCCGTGCCGCTGGCGAAGAGTATGGCATCATAGCATTGCCGCAGATCGTGGATGCTGAGATCACTGCCGATGGTGACATTTCCGAAGAAGCGAAAGCCATCTCGCGCGGCAATTTTTTCGTAGACTTTCGTTACATTCCGAATCTTGGGGTGGTCCGGTGCCACGCCACCACGGACGAGGCCGAAGGGTGTGGGCAAACGATCAAACATGTCTACCCTGCACAGGGGTTCGGTGGATTTGAGCAGCGGATCGGCCGCGTAAAAGCCACTGGGTCCGCTGCCAATAATGGCAATACGGAGGGGATTCTTGAGGCTGCCGAGTGGGTCCATAAATACGTTCTCCCAATTGCGCGCCTGCACATCACATCGCACTTCCCCTATGCGAAGGGAATTGCCGACGCTGATTTCCACCACCGCCCTGCGAATAGGCCCCGCAGTGGAGGCCCTTTCGAAAAGGCCTCCCTATCTTAACAGGTATGGTGCTATTAAGGCATTTAAAATGCGCATTTTGAGGGAGATTTCCGACAATCAGGGCGAGTCGGTGCGCGAGCGGCGGGGAAGCCAGGGGCTAAGCTTGTCTTCGAGGTGGGCCACGTCGTTGGGGGCATACCCGCCGTAGTGGTTGTTAACGTAGCCATAAACCTGGAGCTGGGCATCGAGGGCCTGTTGCAGGCCGGGGACCCACGCATCCATGTCATTTGCCCGGTCCACGACCGTTTCATTCCAGACTTGGGTAATTGCTTCAATCCCATGCCGGTCACCGAGCCAACGTACATAGAGAAAGGGTGCGGTAAAAATCTCTGGCGTGCCGAACAATTGCCTGGGCCGACTCATCCAAGGGTGGTCGATGAGTGCCAGGGCCACCTGGTGGTGGGCAAGCATTTCGAGTAGCGGCGCGGAAACCCACGTTTTGTTGCGGACCTCGAGGGCAAACTGATGACCGCTATCCTGAGGGAGGAGATCTAAAAAAGGCTTGAGGCGGCCCAGGAAATCGGTGAGGGTGACTTGTTTCCGTTTTGCGAAGTAGGGAAATTGAAACAGGAGAGGGCCTCGTTTTTCGCCCAATCGATCCATGGCATTCAGAAATGAAGCAAGTGGGCGTTCACAACCGAGAAGAAAACGGTCGTGGGTGATCTCTCGGGGAGCCTTGGCCGAAAAGACAAAGCCGGGAGCCGTCTCGTCGCGCCAGATGTCCAACGTAGTGTCGCGTGGGATGCCATAGAAACTGGCATCAATTTCGACCGAGGAAAAGCGCTCGGCATAGACGCGGATGAAGTCGGTGCGTTTGGTGCCCTTGGGATAGAAGGCCTTTTCCCAGCCCTTCGCGGTCCAGCTACAGGTACCGAGTCGGAGTTGACCGGCCTTCCAGGGGGCGGTATTCATGGTTTCGGGGGGCGCGCCAGGGGGCGAATCTCCACCTCGCTGACGCAGTTTCCGGGTCGGGTGTTCAGCACATCCCAACACGCCTGTCCCACTTCCTCTGGAGTGACTTTCCAATCCGAATCAGCATCGGGATCGTGCCGGTGGGACTGGGAGTCTACGGAACCCGGGAAAATGGTCGTGACCTTGATGCCGAAATCGCGCACTTCCTGGAAGAGGGATTGGGAAAATCCGGTGCACGCGTATTTTGTCGCCGCATAGGCGCTGCCACCGGGGAGAGGGAACTTTCCGGAGATGGAAGAAATATTGATGAGGTGTCCCGCGCCCTGTTCCTTCATCGGCCCAAGCACCGCTCGGGTTGCGTAAAAGAGCCCGTTAACGTTGGTGTTTACCATGGCGTGCCATTCATCGAGCGAGAGGTCAAAGATGTCTTTCCGAATGACGACGCCCGCGTTATTTATGAGGGCATCGACACCCTGCAGCTCACCGATCAGCTTCGCAATAGCGGTCGCTGTCGCATTGGGGTCCTGCAGGTCCGCGCAGGCATAGGGGTGAAAGGCGTTGGTCGTCGAGTGGCGTTCCTGCAAGTCTTGCAGCGCGGCCTCACTGCGTGCCAGCATGCCCACGGTGCAGCCCTGGGCTGCCAAACGAGATACGATCCCCTGGCCGATGCCGTGGCTGGCTCCGGTCACGATGACCTTCATTTCCCCTTCCTCGAAACGGTCGGCCGAAAGAGGGTCACGGGTGCACCCTGATGGAGATCGAGGTTTTCTGCGGCATTGCTCATGGAGGCCGCGATCTCCAGCTGGCCCGTGCTGCCGAAAAGGGCCAGGGGCGTGCCCGGGGGGACGTCGGCATAGGTCCGGTGAATCGGACTGAGCGTTTGGGCCGCCACCTGCACGCGGTAGTCCGCGTGATCGTCGAGCATGGCTTCACGAATATTGGTGATGCAGTTACCGAAGTGATCGACGTGGATGACCTCACCGTGCAGCTGGTTTTCTGCATCGAGTGTGGCCTCCGGTACCGTGATATGGGCGTGCTCTTTCAAAGCGGGCCCGAAGCTACTCATCTTCTTTCCCCGTGCCAGGTGTGCGGCTGCAGGGGCAAAAATATCCCGTCCATGAAAGGTGGCGCTACAGGCGGGCAAGCGATACTTTTTGTTCTTAATGTGATGGACCGCTTCGACGGGGTGGCTTTGCTCCAGGACGGTCAAGATGCCATTGTCCGGGCACACAATGTATTGCCCGGCACACTGGACCACGATGGGCTTGCGATTGGTGCCCACACCGGGGTCGACGACCACCAGGTGGATGGTGCCTGCGGGGAAATAGGGAATTGCGGCGGCCAGAAACAGCGCACCTTCGAGCACGTTCTGTGGGGCGATGTCGTGACTGAGATCAGTCAACGGTGCGTCGGGGGCAATGGAGCAGAGGACCCCCTTCATGGCAGCTACCCAAGGGTCTTTGCTGCCGAAGTCGGTGGTAAGGGTGATCATAGGAGCGGTGGGTACAGCCATGAAGCGATCAGCGCTCCGGAGTGGCGGCCAGGCGCACACAATTCCTGCCGGCCGATTTAGCCGCGTAAAGCGCCCGGTCTGCGGCGGCGATGATCCCTTCCGGCGTAGTGCCATGCAATGGGAATTCGGAAATGCCCTGACTGATGGTCACGCGAAAGGCGTTTCCATCGTGGTCGAATTGGTGATCTGCGATGGCACTACGGATTTTCTCGGCGACTTCTGCCGCTTCCGCCAAGGTCGTGTGGGGAAAGAGAATAATGGCTTCATCCCCACCGTAGAGGCCCGCCAGATCGGTGACGCGGACGGACTCCCGTAGTATCTTTCCCATGGTACCTACCACCATTCTTCCGGCGAGGTGACCATAGGAGTCGTTAACGGACTTGAGACCGTCGAGGTCGGTCATCGCCAGGGCAAAAGGCGTGGTGGGTGACGCCTGACGTATAGCCGCGACGAGGCGCTCCCGAAAGGCTTCCATCGTGAGGAGTCCCGTCAATTGATCGTAGTGAATGAGGCGATGCACCTCTTGGTGAAACTGGGAGTCAATTTCATCCTGCAATACGAATTTAAACAAGACATCCCCCAACTTGATTTTGTCACCGTTTTGAAGGCGAGTCGTAGGGGTGCGCGTATTGTTAACCAGGGTGCCGTTACTACTGCCAAGGTCGGTGACCCGAAAGTATTGCTCCTGGTCGTTGTCGACCAATTCGATTTGGGCATGCTGACGGGACACGGAGGGGGCGTGTACGGTAACGTCGGAGTCTATGGCCCGTCCCAGTATGACCGACGGCGTGGCGATCTCGATTTCCTTGCCGATTTCCCAGCCGGCGAGCACGATGAGGCTGGCACGGGCGGAATTGGCTGCCGGAGATGCAAAGGCGGCCGCATCCACATTGATAGTGGCATCGAAACCATCCGAGGCCGGATCCTGGGTGTCGTGGTCAAAAGGGCTACTGTCCATCGGCGGAAACTCGTTTTTTTAGCTGGAACACGGTCAACTGACCCGGACGCCCCGCGAGAGGCGACCCCGGACAGCACATGGGTAGGCAACGATGCAACTACCCGCTCTCCAACATGATAGCAGGGCCTACCTGCGCAGGCAACCATAAAGGGGAATATTTCCCACGGCCCTTCGACTATTTCCAATCGTTGCAGCCGGCAAAGGGCATCCAGTCGGTCTCGTTGTACACGGGGCGTGGGTTGTAATCGTTGATCCCTTCCGGTGCGTCGCCCCGCAAGTGGAAAGCACTGGGGTGGGGGCCGGGGTGATCTACGCCGATACGGGTCGTGGTGGGGATGTAGCGAATGGTGAGGCCCCGTCGCCAGCGGTCGGACGTGTTGGGGTTGGAGCCATGGATGACGTTGGGATGATGGACGGATACATCGCCGGGTGCCATCACACAGTCCACCGCCGTTTTGTCGTCGACGATGCCTTCGTCCATGCCCGAGTTCAACACATTGGGGATGTCGTTGCGTTGTTGCAATTCCTGGAGATCCATTTCCTGGGTGCCGGGAATAACACGCATGCACCCGTTGTCGGGAGAGGCACCGGAGACCGCCAACCAGAGGGTGACCACCTCCATGGGGTCGAGGGGCCAGTAACTGCCATCCTGATGCCAAAGCACAGCCTGCCCATCCCGGGGGGGCTTGCAGATGTAGTGACTGGCGAAGAGCGCGATATTGGGTCCGATAAACTGCTCGGCGATATTGAGGAGGCGGTCGTCGCTTACCAGTCGCACCCAGAACGGGTCATGCTGCACGAGTGTGTGGTTCAGGTCTTCGGGCCGCAGCTCGGGGTGTTTGTTCATCAGCCAATCGACATGGGCGTTGGCTTCTGCAATCAGCCCCTCATCGAGTACATTGCGGAATATTACGAAACCATCCTGGTCAAAACGTTCTTTTTCGGTCATTGGGTTGTGATTCCTGTTGCGGTACGTCGTGTCATACGGGTTGATTACTTGGGGCCCATGCGAATTGCACCGTCAATCCGGATGCACTCGCCATTGATCATCTGGTTTTCTACAATATGGCGGGCCAGCCGGGCGAATTCGTCGGGATTGCCCAGCCGGGAAGGGAAGGGTACCTGACTCCCGACGGAGTCCTGCACCTCCTGGGGTAACTGGGCCATCATAGGGGTTTTGAAGGGGCCGGGCGCAATGGTGACCACCCGGATGCCTTCACGGGCCAAATCGCGGGCAATGGGGAGGGTCATAGCCACCACGGCACCCTTGGAAGCCGCATAGGCGGCCTGGCCCATCTGGCCGTCAAATGCCGCTATCGAGGCCGTATTGATAAAGATACCCCGCTCCGCCGACTTCTCTATCGGGTTTGCCTGCATGGCAGCGGCGACGAGTCGAATGACATTGAACGTGCCCACCACGTTGATTTGAAGTACTTGATCGAAAACGGCCAGATCGTGGACCGTATCCCGACCGACCGTTTTCATAATCGTCGCCACGCCGGCACAATTTACCGCCCCGTGGAGCGATCCGTATTCAGCGTGGGCGTGGTCGATGGCAGCGGCCACGTCGTCGGAATTACACACGTCGCACCGCGAGAAGCACGCGCGGGCTCCTAACTCGCTGGCCAGGGCGGTGCCGCCTTCCACGTCGACGTCTGCGAGAACAACGGCGGCGCCTGCCGCAACGAATTCACGGGCCACGGCAGCACCCAGCCCCGAGCCTCCCCCGGTGACAATGAAGGTCTTATCGTGCAGCTCCATGAAGTCTCTCCGTAGAATCAGTCCGGTGGTCTACTGTGCCGCCATGGTAGGGGAGGGCCATGAAAGATTGCAACGGGGCTACGGGCAGGTCTCAATGCACGATGGCGAGTGGAATATCGTGTTCCTCCGCCCATGCGAGACTAGACGCGTTGTCCTGTTGCTGAAAGAAGGCCGCCAAGTCATCTCGGGACGTCTTCGTAACCTGAAGGGCCTGCAGCAATCGGGCGTGGAAATGTGGCTCCAGTGCGGCGAGGGCGATGTGGCCGTCCCTCGTGGCGTAGAGATTGTAGGTGGGAAGGCCATCGCCCAATATGGCACCGGGTGTGGTGATTTCTTCACGGAGTGTAACCGCAAGACGTGCTGCAGCGTCCGCCAGTGCCACCCAGGCCTGCCCCGCTTTTCCGTATCGCTCGCGGGTCATAAGCAGTGCCAGGGCGGTCGTCACGGCCTGTTGGGCGCCGGCCATATCGGCCAGTAGCACCCGGGGCATGGCGGGAGGCTGGAGGGTGCCCTGGCTGGCCTGGTAGGTGAGATCATGGCCCGCCTGGTTTTCGTGGGGCGGGGGGTAGCCGGTGATGCCCACATGGCAGAGTCGGGGGAAGGCCTTGTGGAGTGTGGCCCAGTCTAAACCTAAACGCTCCAACGCAGCGGGTCGGGAGGCGGTTAGCAGAAGATCGGCGTGGGCCAGGCGACGCTTCAGATCGGCCATACCTGCTTCTGTCGTGAGATCACATGTGAGGACCGTCATGTCGGCACACAGGCGGTTATACCACGCTTGGGAAAATTGCGCTAACGGGTCGCCGGACGGTGGCTCGATTTTACAAACCTCTGCACCCAGATCCCGGAGTTCGGCCGCGGCTACGGGGCCGGGCACATTGACGGACAGACTGACGACGCGTATTCCGGTCAGGGTGTTCATCGGTCGCGTGCTCCTTAACGGGGATGAGGCGGCGGTGTCAGCGAAAGTCGGGCGTGGCCATGGAGGCCTTGATAACGTCGGTTTCCTCGCCCAGCGTCGTGGTCAAATCCATCGGGGAAAGGCCGGGTGTCTGGCTGATGATTTCCTGGTGGCCATTGTCATGGAGTAAAAAGGTGTCTTCCGATTTGACGCCGGGGGCCGAGGGGTTCCAGGCGAAGGCGCTGCTCACCGTGGTGTCCGCGCCCAGTTTCTGCCGCACGATAGTCGCCCACTCGGGGTCAAGGCAGGGGAAGGTGGAGCCCGGTTGGCCCTTGCTGGTCCGGCCGGCATAACCCGTGCTTCCTCCCTGATGGTGGTTGTGCCATTCGTTTTCCTGGAAGCCGAATTCCGTGTAAGCGCGCTGACACGCGGTGAAGACTTCGCCGAGGTGCTGGTCGGGGCGGGTTGCCTGTTGCATGCGCACATCGACTGCACAAATCCGACGATAGGCATCTGCGACACCCTCGGGGAGGGTGTCCACCGCTTTGAATCGGGTGAGCGACAGGACCAACCCGTCGCGTTGAATACCGCCCACCACCATAACGTAACGTTTCACGTGTTGTTCATGGGGCGAGCCTGGCAGGGTGGGAAGGGGGTGGCGATAGCGGGCAATGCGATCGTCGGCGGCCACCAGGCTCACCGAGACGCGACAGCCGCGGCGCTGGCCTTCATAGATGAGGCGGGCACTGATCTCCGTTTCGGAGGTGCCCACTTCGATGCTGCGAAGGGTGGCCTCCATCGCGCTGGCCCCGTCAACGCCGAGGCGGCGGTAATTTTCGGACTCTTCGGGCAGGAGGATGCTCCGCAGTCCAGCCAGGGCACCATCCACATTCTCGCCCAGGGAGCCGTCATCGGATACGAGGGTGCCGTCGAAGTTCTTTCTGCACCATGAGGCGGGCGAATCTTCAAACCAGAGGAAAGGATTGGCCATACAGGTGGGGCTCGCGAGCTCTTCGTCCATGACACGGGTGGACTCGATGGAGTTGCCTGCGTAGTGGAGGGTGCCGTCTTCCTGAATGAATATACCGCAGGCACCAAGGTCGGCCTGGGTCGAGACATAGTTCCGGGCACCCCCCGTGGCCATGGCAAAATTATCGATGCGATTCAGCAGAATACCCTGCCAGCCGTTGCGTTGGAGCAATTCTTTAAGCAGTAGGGCGCGCGTTTCGAGTAGGGAAGGGGTTGCCATGGGCTGGTGAAATCCTCCTTGAATTTTGGATGGTGACAGGGATTTGCCGCTGGGTTAGCGTCATTGTATAATCAAAACCGATAGGGAATCGACTTGGCTGTCGGGTGTCCGGGGAGTGGGCACGCTGTAAAGCGGAACAGGATGACGATATGGAATGTGGTGATTGCGCAATTCGGAGTTCTGTGGGGTATTGCCACGAGTGTGAAATGCTCCTTTGCGAGGAATGCAGTCGCACCTGCGAACGCTGCCAGAAGACGGTCTGCAAGAGTCACATTCAGCGCACGAGTAGCGGCCGCCGCATCTGCGTGAGCTGCGTGGTGCATCACTACGACCAGCGGGCGAAGAAAGCCAAAGAGCGACGGGAGATTCGCGCCGAAAAAGCGGCTACCGTCGTTCACACGAAGGGTTCTAAGAAAAAGAAAAAGAAATCGGGCTCCTCGGCACCTCCCCCCGCAGCGACTGCCGCCAGTGAGAGCTTGAGTTTTGAGTCGCTTCAGGAAGAGTTGGGCGGTGTCTCTGCCGGCCCGGCCGTGATGGAGGCGGAGCGCCCCCGGGCCTTCTCACCCCTGGTGGATGAGGCCGCGCTGAATGAGCGGGTGTTGACCGGCAGTGCCAGCACCCGTAAACCGGCGTGGATCGGGGGACTCGCGCTGGCTTGTGCCGGATGGGGACTGTTTCTGGCGGCTTTCACGGGGGAAGGGCTGGGAATTCAGCAATATATCTTCAATATACTGGCCGTGGTGCTCAGTTTCGGTGCGGTGATCTGGACCGGGCCCAGTTCCTTTGACAAAGAGAATGTGGCATTTCGTGTGCATAGCCGCATCGTCCTGGCGATAGGGCTGGTGGGGCTCGCCTTCTCGGGTTTGGTGTTGTATATTCGGTTGACCGGTTAGCGGCGGTGCGACGGGGAGGAGCGTATGGATCATGTTTGGAATATCTCTCGACGATGTGATTGCCTTTGTTATCCTGAATAAATGGTGGTTCTTTGCTTTGGTGCCCTTCGCCATTGCGATTATGGCGCTGAAGGCCCGGGGCTGAGCGGGTCTGTCAACGCGCCGTGGGCAGGTAGTGAAGTGTCCTGAATGCGGACATGCGTGCGCGATTCGCTCTGCGCAGATGTGTCCTGTATGCCTTGGTGTCTATACGACCGATTCTGGTTGAACTTAAGGTCAACTACAGGCTATACTTGCGCTCCAAATAAGACATATCACCATTCACAGCAGGAAAGGAGGTGTATTTAATGGCCAGCGAAGCAGATGTAGCAGCAACGATTAAAGATATTATTGCCGAACGTCTCGATAAGAGCCCCGAAGAGGTAGTACCCAACGCAGGATTCATGGAAGACCTGGGAGCGGATTCTCTCGATCTGACGGAATTGTTGATGGCACTCGAAGAAGAATTCAATATCGACATCGACGACGACGCCAACCAAATTGAGACCGTTGGGGACGCAATTAAGTATATACAGTCTAAGCTCTAGTCCAGGGTGGATAAATGCCCTGTCGGGTGCTTTGAATATAGATTGTTAAAACTGTAGCACCCAGTTCGAGAGGCGACTCTCGGACTGGGTCTTGAACATTAAGGGTACCGATGAGCACGAAGGTAGTTGTAACCGGAGTCGGCGTCGTATCGCCGGTTGGTAACGATATCAAGACATTCTGGGACAGTCTTTGTGCTGGAAAATCTGGTATCCGGAAAATAGACTGCTTTGATCCCTCGGATCTGGCTGCGCAAATCGCGGGTATTGCAGAAGACGTGCAGCCCGACGGGATGGACAAAAAAGAGCTGCGGCGCATGAGTCGTTACAGCCAGTTTGCCATCGAAGCAGCCGATCAGGCGTGGAAGCAGTCCGGCCTCGATCTGGACAAGCTCGATCCCTATCGCGGAGGCGTGATCGTCGGTTCGGGCATTGGGGGTCTCAATGAAATCAACATTGATTCCGTCAAGATGGCCGAAGGCGGGCCCCGTCGGGTTTCCCCGTTGATGGTGCCCAAGGGCCTCGTCAATATGGCTGCCGGCGTGGTAGCCATCCATCGCGGCCTGCTGGGACCCAACAAGTGCGTCGTAACGGCGTGCGCCAGTGGCACCCATGCCATCGGTGATGCGGCCAATATGATTCGCTTGGGCAAAGTAGACTTTATGCTGGCAGGCGGTGCAGAAGCCACGGTTATTCCCTTTGGCATAGCCGGATTCTGCGCCATGCGCGCCCTCTCCACCCGTAACGATGAACCCGAACGGGCCAGTCGTCCCTTTGATAAGGAACGCAACGGCTTTGTGATGGGTGAAGGTGCGGGCATGCTCATGCTGGAATCTGAAGAACACGCCAAGGCGCGTGGTGCGCAGATTCTCGGCGTGGTTGCGGGTATGGGCGAAACCTGCGATGCCCACCACATCACGGCACCGCGCCCCGATGGGTCGGGTGTGGCAACGGCGATGAAGATGGGACTGAGCGAAGCCGGCCTCAACCCGGATGACGTGGACTATTTCAATGCCCACGGTACGAGCACCAAGCTGAACGATTCCGGTGAGTGCAAGGCGCTTCACGCGGTCTTCGGCGAAGAAACGCCCCTGGCAAGCTCGACGAAGTCCATGATCGGCCACCTTCTGGGTGCTGCCGGTGGGGTGGAAGCCGTCATCTGCCTGTTGGCCATGCGCGATGGTATTGCGCCGCCCAACATCAACTATGAGAACCCCGACCCCGAGTGTCAATTGAACCTGGTCGCGAACGAAGCCCGCGAGGCCAAGATCGACGTCACCATGTCCAATTCGCTGGGCTTTGGCGGTCACAACGCATCGCTCATTCTCACCAAGTATGACGGATAACGTCGAACGCGTCACGGAATTGCAAGGACTGGCCAAGCGGCTGGGCTTTCCAATCCGTGACGTGTCCGTTTATGACCGCGCGCTTACCCATGCCTCCAGCCTGGTGGATGGGAAGCGGGACGGTCTGGACTATGAGTCGCTGGAGTTTTTGGGCGACGCGGTCCTTGGGCTTGTCATGGCCCACCACCTCTTTGATTCCTACCCTGATCGCTCCCCCGGGGAGTACAGCCGCATGCGCGCGGGGCTGGTCAATCGCAAGACCGTGGCACGCGTAGGTCGCGCCCTTGATATCGTCCCCCTCATCTGCCTGGGCAAAGGCGAAGAACTTTCCGGCGGACGGGCACGAATCTCGCTAGTAGCCGATTGTATGGAAGCCTTGATCGGAGCCGTCTATCTCGACAACGGCTACGATTGCGCCCACGATTTCGTGGTGCGGGTCTTTGCCGACGAAGTGGCCGCCTCCGTAAAGGCGAAATGCTATGGGGACTACAAGTCCCAATTGCAGAACCATTGCCAGGGTCAGCGGATTGCGTTGCCTCAATTTGAAGTCATTCGCGCGGAGGGCCCGGACCATCGCAAGGAATTTGAAGTAGAAGTATCAATTCGCGGTGCGGCGGCCGGGCGTGGTATAGGTACAACAAAGAAAGAGGCGGAGCAGAAGGCGGCGCGTGAAGCACTTATTCATGAAGGAGTAGATATTCGGACCGGCTGACCGGCCTGAGCGTGGCAATTACAGAGAAGAGGAGAATCCCGTATCATGGAAATTCCGTTCTTGAAGCTCGCTGTTGTAGCATCTGGCATCTCCCTGTTGTTTGTAGTCTACCTGGTCCGTTATGTGCTCGCCCAGTCCCAGGGCACGCCCCAC
This sequence comes from Candidatus Hydrogenedentota bacterium, assembly GCA_030432675.1. GTDB lineage: Bacteria > Hydrogenedentota > Hydrogenedentia > Hydrogenedentales > JAEUWI01 > JAEUWI01. The sequence goes on from JAUIMA010000020.1 coordinate 20,886, forward strand.
ATGGAGCGCCTCTCCACCATGATTCAAGAGGGGGCGTCTGCCTTTCTGCGGCGTGAGTACGTCTACGTCATCGCCGTCTCCGCGGTGGTTATCCTCTTCTTCGTGCTCATTGGTTTTTATAAGCCCGACCTGGGGCTGAACTGGCGGACGGCCGTCGCCTTCACCGCCGGTGCCCTGGCCAGTTCGGCGGCGGGCTTCCTCGGTATGTATATCGCCACCCGTGCCAATGCGCGGACGACCGCCGCCGCGGAATCGCGCGGGGTCGTGGGCGCCCTGGAAGTGGCCATCAGCGGTGGCGCCGTCATGGGGATGGGCGTCGTCGGGGTTGCCCTCCTCGGTCTGGCCGTGGTCTATTGGCTCTTTGAGGGGAACGCCACCATCGTCAATGGCTATGCCATGGGCGCGTCCCTTGTCGCTCTTTTTGCCCGGTCTGGCGGCGGTATCTTCACCAAGGGTGCGGATATGGGCGCCGACCTCGTGGGTAAGGTGGAGGCGGGCATTCCCGAAGATGACCCGCGCAACCCGGCGGTCATCGCCGACAACGTGGGCGACAATGTGGGGGACGTGGCCGGTCTCGGCGCGGACTTGTTAGAGTCTTATGTGGAATCCATCATCGCCAGCCTGGCGATTGGTGCGGTTATCGTTGCCGCAGGAGGCCCCATCTATGTCCTCGCCTTTCCGTTCGTCGTTGCCTCCATTGGTATCGTCGCTTCCCTGCTGGGCGTCATGTACGTCAAGTCATTTGCCCGCTCCAATCCCCAGCAAGCGCTCATGATGGGCACCTATGTCAGCGCCGGTTTCGCCATCGTAGGCACCGCAATCTACGCCCATCAATTCGGTGAATCCTTCACCCTGGCGGGCCGAGAGTTTCCCTGGTGGGGTCCCCTCGCCGCCTGTGTGGTAGGCATCGTGTCGGGCACCATTATCGGATTCGTCAGTGAATACTTCACCTCGGCCGACTATAAACCCGTGCGTGACCTCGCCAAGCGCTGTGAAACGGGACCGGCCACCGCCGTGGTCGAAGGTACCGCCGTGGGCATGCAGAGCACCGCAGCCCCCGTCATTGTCCTCGCTTTGGCGGTCATCCTTGCCTTCCACTGGTGTGGCGTCTATGGTGTGGCCCTGGCCGCCCTGGGCATGTTGGCGACCACCGGAATGGTCGTGGCCGTCGATGCCTATGGCCCCATTGCGGACAACGCGGGGGGGATCGCCGAGATGGCTGGGCTGGACCCCGAGGTACGGAAGATCACCGACAACCTCGATGCCGTCGGCAACACGACGGCCGCCATCGGGAAGGGCTTCGCCATTGGCAGCGCCGCCTTCGCCGCCATTGGCCTGCTGAGCGCCTTCCTCCTCGCCACCGAGACGGCCATGGCGGGCATCCAGGGGCTGAGTCCCGGAGACGATGGCATGGTGGGCCTCGACCTGAATCTGAGCGAGCCGATTATCCTCGCGGGCCTGTTGATTGGGGCCATGCTGCCTTTCCTCTTCAGCTCCATGCTCTTTCGCGCCGTAGGCTATTGCGCCGACATGATGATTGTCGAAGTGCGCCGTCAGTTTGCCGAGATTCCCGGCCTGCGCGAAGGTAAAGAAGGCGTCGTGCCCGACAGCCGCACCTGCGTCGACATTGCCACCAAAGGCGCACTCCGCGGCATGATGCTGCCCGGTGCCCTGGCCATCCTCTTCCCTATCGGCATGGGGCTCGTCCTCGGACCCGAAGCCCTCGCCGGGATGCTGGTCGGTGCCATTGCCACGGGGGTCATGCTCGGCATCCAGACGGCCAACAGCGGCGGTGCCATGGACAACGCCAAGAAATACATCGAAGACGGACACCACGGCGGGAAGAATTCGGAAGCCCATAAGGCGGCTGTAGTCGGCGATACCGTCGGCGATCCCCTGAAAGATACCGTGGGCCCGTCGATTAACATCCTGATTAAGCTCATGTGTGTTATTTCGCTGGTTTTGGCTCCGCTATTTGTGGGGTAGGGGGGTGCATCGCAGACGGGTAAACCCGATTGCGACTTGCTACCACTGCGCAATCACGCTAAGCTATGGTCGCTTCACGTAGTACACGTGCTTGAGCAAGTAGTGGGCAGTACCGATTTGCGACTCCAGAAAGCGGCAATGGACGAGAAAGAAAAAAAGAAGCTCAGCGAGATAGACATTTGTGATCTCTTCATCACGCCAGCCATCAAAGCGGCGGGGTGGGATCCTTTGCGGCAGATTCGGCGGGAAGTCACCCTGACGCCCGGCCCCATCGTTGTCCGGGGCAATATGTCGTCTCGCAATAAGAAATTAAAGAAGTTCGCCGACTACGTGCTCTCCTGGGAACGGGATGTGCCCGTGGCCGTCGTGGAAGCCAAGGACAACAATAAGTCCGTCAGCCATGGCATGCAACAGGCCCTGGGCTATTCTGATATCTTGCAGGTCCCCAGCACCTTCAGCTCCAATGGCGATGCCTTCGCCTCCCACAACAAGGTGCCGCTGAACGGCGAAGACATCGAAACGGAATTGCCCCTCGACGCCTTTCCCAGCCCCAGATTCTTGTGGGAACGCTATAAACGCTATCGCGGCATCAAAGACGATGCGGAGGCCCTCGTTCTCCAGCCCTACCACGCCGACGGAAGCGGCAAGGAGCCCCGTTACTATCAGGTGGAGGCCGTCAACCGCACCGTCGAGGCCGTGGCCCGTGGGGACAAACGGATACTGCTGGTCATGGCCACGGGCACCGGGAAGACCTACACGGCCTTCCAAATCATCTGGCGTCTCTGGAAAGCCCGAAAGGTGCGGCGCATCCTCTTTCTTGCCGACCGAAACATTCTCGTCGACCAAACCATCATAAAAGACTTTAAGCCCTTTGGCTCGGTGATGACGAAGGTGAAAAACCGGACCATCGACCCGGCCTACGAAATTCATCTGGGGCTCTATCAGGCCATCACGGGCACCGAAGAATCCGACAAGATTTACAAGACGGTGTCTCCTGAGTTCTTCGACATGATTGTCATCGACGAGTGCCACCGGGGCAGTGCGCGCGACGACTCCGCCTGGCGCGAGATTCTGGAATACTTCGATGGGGCCGTGCAGGTGGGCCTCACGGCGACGCCCAAAGAAACTAAATATGTTTCCAGCATTACCTACTTCGGCGAACCGGTCTATACCTACAGCCTCAAGCAGGGGATTGACGACGGCTTTCTCGCGCCCTACAAGGTCATTCGTATTGATATCGACAAAGATATTGACGGGTGGACGCCGCCCCCGGGGATGGTAGACGATCTCGGTCAGGAGATTGAAAGCCGTACCTACAATCTCCAGGATATGGACCGGATCCTGGTGCTCAATCAACGCACCAAGCTCGTGGCGGAGCGGGTGATGAAGCTCCTCAACGCCACCGACCCCTTCGCCAAGACCATCATCTTCTGCGAAGACATCGACCACGCGGAGCGCATGCGGGTCGCCATTACCAATGCGGCCGGCTCCCTGGCTATCGATAATCCCAAGTACGTGATGCGTATCACGGGCGATAGCAAGGAAGGCAAAGACGAGCTCGATAATTTCAT
>JAUIMA010000542.1 GCA_030432675.1 Candidatus Hydrogenedentota bacterium
GCTGCGCTTGATGGCCTCGCTGTCTTTGACGAGGTCGTTCTCCAACACCGTGCCGCTGCCCGAAGTGGGGTGGAGGAGGCCACAGAGCATGCGGATGAGGGTGGTCTTGCCCGAGCCATTGGGGCCGAGAAAGCCAAAAATGTCCCCCTCCTCAATGTCCATGCTGACGCTATCGACGGCCGTCATGGACCCGAAGCGGCGGGTCAGATTATTCACCTGGATGACGCTGTTGCTCATCCTCAGGCCCCGGCGTTTCGAGGGAGTTCGGCCGTGATGGTCATGCCCGGGCGTAATTTTCCGCCATGGGTGTTAAGGCCCAGGGTGACGCCGAAGACCTGCTGTACCCGCTCTTCCTGGGTCTGGAGATTGCGCGGCGTGTATTCCCCTTCCGAGGCGATGCGCTTTATGATGCCGCTGAAGCGCTCTGTCTTGAAGGCATCGGCACCAAAGGTGATTTCCTGGCCGACGCGGAGTTGGCCGAGCAAGGCGGCCCCCACATAGATGGTGACTTCGAGATCTTCGGGGTCCACCACCCGCACCACGGGTCCCGGACGTACCAAGTCCCCGGGGCGGACATCAAGGGATTCGACTACCCCATCCTGGGGAGCGATAATCCGCATTTCATCCACGCCAATCTGGGCGCGCTTCTGTTCTGCCAGGGCACCGTCCCGTGCGGCACGGGCGGCGGCGATATCTTCTGGGCGTGCCCCAACCTTCAGCTCAGCCAGGGCGGCCTGGGCCTGATCACGGGCGGCGCGGGCCATGGCGATTTCTTCATTACGCGCACCACTCAAGACCAGGTCACGCTGTTCCCGGGCGCCGCGATACTGGGCCTCGGCGGCGTCCAATGCGGCTTTGGCCTGATCAAACTGGCGCTGGGAGGCGACCTCTTTGGCCAGGAGGTTTTCGATGCGTTCAAATTCTTTGCGGGTGACCGTGCGTTGGGCGGCCGCCGCATCCATGGCGGCCCGGGCGGCCTGGATTTCCTCATTGCGTGCCCCCTTGAGCGCCATATCCAACTGGGCTTCGGTGACGGCTGCAGCCGCCTCACCCTGTTGCAGCTGCTCCGCCGTAGCGCCCGCCTCCAGCTTGGCGAGGAGCGCTTCCTGCGCGGCGACCTGGGCCGTTGCGGCGGCGAGGAGTGCCCGGGCTTCCGCATCGTCCAATTGGACTAAGACCTCGCCCTTCGCAATGGTGTCGCCCTCTTCCACCGGAACGTCTATTACCCGGCCACCGACGCGGGAGCCGGCCGTCGCCGCACGGGCTTCGATGGTGCCGGAAATGGCCACCGTGTCGGATTCACTGGGGCAGCCACAGAGCGAGAGGAGGCCCAGCAGGCCCCCCAGTAATACAGCGTGTCTCAAATCTTCCCTTTCGGCGTTACGACGCAGGGGTTATCAAACTCAGTAGGCAAGGTGCCCCGCCATTGTTACACGGGTAGCCCGACAAATGCCCGACAGGGTGCCCCATCCAGCCCATAGAGGGGCATGGGCAATACGGTAAAGGGATAGGTGCCCGCAGGGACGTCCGCCAGCACCAGGCCCTCGACGACGAAGACTTCATGTTCCAGAAGGATGTGATGGGTCGGCCCTGAGTCCTTGTAGGGCGCCACCGACAGGTAATCGACGCCGAGCAACGTCACCCCAGCATCTACTATGCGCTGGGCCGCGTCAGGCGCCACAGCGACGAATCGCGTGTTAAATGGGCCGTTGACCGGGTGGTCGGCATTGTCGGTCTTCAGTAAGAGGCGCTTGGGCAAGGGAGCCGGGCCGAGGTCATCGGCATGAATTCGGTCCCGTCCGCGGAGGTCCAGGACCGTCGCTTCCCCGAAGAAGCGCTGAAAGTCTACGGCATGCAACGGTTTGCCATCGTCTTCGAAGTGCCAGGGCGCGTCGCAGTGGGTGCCCGTGTGGGTGGGCAGGCTGATGGAAGAGGTGTTGCAACTCGCCCCTTCTGCTATCCGCCGCTCGGGGTTAACACGTATAGGGGCGTCGCCGGGCCAGACCGTAGTCTGCTCGTGGATGGGGATGCTGACGTCGTGCCAATGGATTTGCATGAAATCGAGATTCCGAAGGGGGTTGGGCCATCCCACCAGGGGGGAAGACCATAGGCGATCGGGGCGCTATTATCGCATAATTGGCGTTCCCGATGATAAATCCAGCCCGTCTCGACTCCCAATTTCAGTGGAATTCTGGTATACTTCCGCCGGATGCACGTTGATGGGATGGTCGGGAAACCACGGGTGTGCCATTGAGCACGCGCGGTTTCTACCCGTTGCGCCATCCAGCCAAACCTTCGTTGCCAATGCCCTTCCGTTTTCTCAACAGGTGGGCTGCCTCTGCGACGCCAGTTCCTAATTGGTCATTTCCTGCTCGTGGGAGGGGAGCCTTCGGGCGGCCACTCCACACCCTATCGTTGCTTTTTCGGAGAATTCCTGTGGGCTTTCCGCTCCTTACCGACTACAAAAAACTCAGTGCGGCCCCCCGCAGCTTCCTCGTATTCAGTGCGTGCAACGTCCTCTCCTGGTATTCCCTGGTCGGCCCCGTGCTCGTATTGTTTGGTCGCAAAATTGAGATGCCCGCTTCGTGGATTGGATTCCTGATTTCCTTCATGCCCCTGTCGATGATTCTCGTGCTGGCGACCATACCCCTCGTGACACGGCTGGGTCCCAAGAAACTCATGATCAGCACGTGGATCATCCGCAACCTGCTCGCAGGCCTCGTGTTCCTGGTGCCCTGGGCCATGCACGCCCACGGCCCGCAGACGGGGTGGGTGGTTTTACTTTTTGCGGTGTTGGGTTTTTGCGTAGTCCGTGCGGCGGGGGTTGGCGGCTGGTTTCCCTGGTTGCACGATGTGGTACCCACAAAAGAGCAGAGCCGATTTTTCAGCACGGAAATGGCCCTCGCCCAGTTTTGCATCGTCGTGGTGACCCTGGTGCAGGCCCTCATGTTGCGCGGCGACCCGGGCCTGGGACGTTTCCTGTCTATCAATGCCTTCGGTATTGCGGCGGGCCTGCTCAGTGCCTTCTGGCTGGCCCGGGTGCCGGGAGGACAGGCAACCTACAATCCCGAAATGCCCATGAGCAGTATGGCCTCTTACGTCACGGCCTGGCGGGATCGTTCCTATCGGTATTTCGTGGCGACCACCGCGCTATGTTTCAGCTGTTTTGCCTGGATTAATGCCAGTATCGTGCTCTACATGCGCGATGCCCTGGGATTCGCCGATACGCCCATCATGTTCATCATGGCGGGGGGAAATCTGAGCGTATTGCTGACCGTCCATTCGTGGGGACGATTCGCGGACCACAGTGGCACGGGCCATGCCGCCCTCTTGGCCATGATTGGCCACTCCGTCGGCGCCCTGGCGTATTTGTTCCTGCCCCCTGGCGCCCCGTGGTCTGCCTGGCTCCTGCCACCGACCCTGGTGGCCACTACCCTGCTCGGTGCCGCCTACTGGACCTTGTCCCACCGCTATATGATCAGCATCGTGGACAAAGAGCACAAGGTGGGCTACACGAATATCTGGGTCTTGGGAACGGCGATCTCCATGGGGGTCACTCCCATCGTGGCCGGTTATATCATTGAGCACTTCGGGCTGAACGGGTTTCGGATTAACTTTGCCGTTTCGGGTGTGGTCGGTATTCTGGCGGGGCTCGGCAACTATTGGGTCGTCCACCATCGGAAACCCCTGCGCCACGCCCTGGACGAGTTGGTCAACCCCATCCTGCCCGTGCGCACCCTCGCGCGCATCGCCTGGGTAACCGTCGGGCTTCACTCGAGCAACAAGATCGAAGACGACGAAGCATAGCGTAGCGGGACCGTACCGGGACCCACGGTTCACCGTTGACTGGTCGAAAGAAATACGCGGATCTTTTCGACGTATGCGCCTTGAGTTCTCAAGGGGGAATGTTCGCTATGCGAATGCCCACAACAGTCGCGTTTACAAGGTGGTTTCCGTGCCACGCGATGCCGAGTGCCGCGAGGCTTCGTGTGCGTGGAGCACCACGGTCGTGCGGCCGTAGCAGATGGCTGGAATCGGGCGTCCATGGGGCCCTATGGGATTGGCGCTCTGCCTACTTTTCATAGAATTCCCGTGCGTGCTGCAAGACATCCTCCCGGCCTTCCCAGGGCTTCACAATAAGCCGTGCCTTCATGCCGTAGGCTTGGCCGACCTTCGGGTAGGGCACAATCAATTGGGCATCCCACGCGGGATTGGTGTCATCCCCTGCGGGCGTTTTGCCACCTCCGGAAGGCGATTGGGAAAAGCGAATCCGTGCCCCGTCTTCGGCTTCATAGAGGAAGATGAGCACATGATCCCG
>JAUIMA010000543.1 GCA_030432675.1 Candidatus Hydrogenedentota bacterium
CAATGATGCAAACCAGGTAAAATACCGGCGCTGCACCGCCTTCCCCTTGGCCGTGATTCGTGCTGTCCTTGCCGACAATACGCGCGTGTCGGCGTTATGTTGGCGCGCCGTACACCCGGATTACCCGCGCGGAAGCAGACGGGGCACCTGGCAATCCGATCCGGAACGCGACAGCACGCCGGAATGTACATTCACAGCGTGCTGCGCCATCATGTCTTCAGGATCGGACTGCCTGACGCAAATACTAAAAAGTCACTTGGAATCGGGATTGAAGGATATCCAAATCGTAGTCACGATCGCGCCAGAACCGTCCCGTGCCGAGGTTGTTGTTTTCGATGTTGGCGTGGATATAGTTCAGCATGACCCGCGAATTCGGATTCAGATACCAGTTCAGGCCCACCGTAAGGTTCTGTTCCTCGCCGCCGCGAATCTCCCGACTTAGATCGAGGAGCCGGTCGGTAAATCGAGTGTGCCCGTCATCCAAATCGATGGCAGAATAGCGCAACGCAATTTCCCAGGCACCCCAACCACGTTCGTCACCATGGATTCGAAAGTTGTTCCTGGGGACAATACGGCCAAACTCACCCTCACTGTTCTTATAGGGACGATGTTCCCCCGTGAGTGTGTAGCTCGCCTGCACGTAGAAACCGTCAAAATCCCGGTCACCACGGTCGACCGTATTTACATGGTTGAGAAAGTACTCTCCCTGAAGGGAAAACGGGCCATAGACCAGCGCGGCTTCGACCACACCGGCATCCATATCATGGACGTTCATGTTGCCTGTATCAACAAGCCGGTCCGCACCGTGGGATTCCGGGCGTTGGCGGATGCGAAGGGTATCGCCCACATTGCGGTGGGTGTAGCCGAGGCCAAGGTGGAGCAGCCGCCGGCCGCCGTCTTCATGCCAGGGAAGGCCCGTTACGCGTGCCGTACCCGCATAGCCACCGTCCGTGGCATCATTGCCGTAACTGTCCGTGGTGCGGAATACACCGAGCGCCGTGGTCAAACGCGCTTCACCCGGCTCCCCGAGGTAGGCCCCGTGGACCATGGCGCCCGTGTTCCGGCTGGGAGCAAACGCGTTCGGCAGGGCACGTTCCATGAACGTCATATCGTTATCCGCGACCCGCTCTTCCAGACTGAAGGGCTCTTTGAACTGACCAACGCGGATGTTTTGAACGCCGGGAACCTTAGTCAATTCTATCCATACGCTTTTGAAATCGGCATCACCATCGGCAAAATCATACTGTGCCTTGAAGCGAAGGTTCTCATATAGCGTGCCCGAGACATAAACCCGAGCCCGACGCAGTTCCGTGCCGTCCTCCTGGTCGGTGATATCCCGGAATGAGTGGTCTTGACCGTACCAATACCAATCGTTATGAATCTGACCACCCAGCTTCAGCTTGGCCTGGCCGTCTCCCGTTTCCAGTCGGAGGGACTTCTTCCAGTAAACCCGAAAGTCGTCGTCGCGCAGCGCCTCTTTCTGGTCCACTGCTGTTTCGAGGGCCTCAAGCCGCTTGTCCAGGCTCCCATCTTCCGTCTCATTGGAAACCGCTTGTTGCGCTTCCAGGGCGGTTACGCGTTCTCTTAGCGACTCGATAAGGGCCATCAAGTCTTGTTCCCGCTGGGAGCTGTCTTCTTCCGCAGCAGCGTGGACGCCCAAACCGCCCAACGCCAGTGCGACGATACAGCCTACACGCCCCACACGTGTTCGAAATGATTTCATAGATTCCTTCGCTTTCATGTCGTCGAAGCAGCAGATCGCCGCTTCGGTCAGGAGATAGGTATCTTCACAGACATGGAAGTCGCAGGGTATTGGTGCCACGCAACCCGGGGTTCATCGTGCAGCCCACACCTGTTTTCTTCCCATTGCATCCCAAGGCAGTCATCTTGCGCAGGATGACCGCTCTCTCATCGTTAGCGTACGGATGCCGTATGAGCGGGGTATTAGGCAGGCGTTATTCTTGGGTGTTGTAGGAAATTCAGGGGGCGACCTGGTGGCTAAGGGGCAGGCGAAACGTGAAGGTGCTTCCCTTGCCGGGGGCGCTTGCCACACTGACGGTGCCACCGTGCACCTGGGCAATATGTTTTACGATGGAAAGGCCCAGGCCCGTGCCGCCGAGATCGCGGCTCCGCGCACGGTCAACCCGGTAGAATCGTTCGAATATGCGATCTACGTCTGCCGCAGGGATGCCCGATCCTTCGTCGATGACATCGATGACCAGGGCGTCATCATCGTCATAGGCCCTGACCACCACGTGCTGCATCTCATCACTATATTTAACGGCGTTGTCGATGAGATTGACGAGGCCCTGCTCCAACAAAGGGGCGTTGATCGGTGCTACCAGATCGACGGGACATTCGATGAGAATATCGACTCCCCGACTGTCTGCACGGTGCTGACAGAGCTCCGCAGCTGCTTCGATGGTCTGAATTACCGCAGACTCACCCAGTTTCAAGGTCGCACGGCCGTTCCCCTGCTCCAGGCGAGAGAGGGTGAGCAAATCGTCAATAATGGCGTCCAGACGGTTGGCCTGCTTCTCGATGATACCCAGAAAGTGGCGTGTGTCGTCGGGCCAATCGCTTCGGTCATCCAGCAGCGTCTCCACGAATCCTTTGATGGAGGTGATGGGGGTTTTCAGTTCGTGAGAAACGTTCGCCACAAAGTCCTGACGAACTTCCTCCAATTGGCGAAGACGCGTGATGTTTTCCAGGACAATTACCGCCCCCATGGAGTGTCCGTTGCTGTCGTGCAGCACCGTGCCTTGTGCACGCAACAGAATAGGCGAGGGCGCCTCCAATTGAATCTCTTGTTCGATCATGGATTCGCTGGACAGGGCGCACCGGGCAAACTCGAGGAGGGGTTTCGAGTGCACCGTCTCAAGCAATGTTTGCCCCTTGATATCAGAAAGGCTGAGTCCAAGAAGGGCGCTTGCCGCATTGTTGACCGTGATAATACGCAAATCGGCGTCGATGGCTACGACGCTCTCTATCATGCTCGAAAGCACCGCCTCTTGCTCGTAGCGCTGTTGTTCTACGGCTTGGATGTGACCTGCGAGCTGGTGTGCCATTTGATTCAAGGCATCCGTCAGGCTGGCAAATTCCTCGGATTCCGGAACGGGCAGGGGGTGCTCCAAATCACCACGGGCGAAACGCTCGGCACCAACCTTGAGTTCCGCCAGAGGCCGGACGACACGGCGGGAAACTATCCAACTCAAACCGGCTGCGAGTAAGGTGACGATCAGGACGACGAAAACCATTTGAGAGTTCACCGTACGCAAGACATCGCCCACGGTGGTGATAGGTATCGCAGCCCGGATGATGAGACCGCGGCTCGCGTCGGACGCGGGCAGGGCCACATACATCATTCGTTTATCAACCGTCTGGCTGAACCGAAGTGAATGCCCGGTTTCTCCGGCCAGGGCTCGCTGGATCTCCGGGCGGTCAGCGTGATTGTTCATTTGAGACGGCGACTCGTCTGAGTCTGCGACTACCCGGCCACTTTTCTCGAGTAAGGTGATTCGGGTGGCGGAGTCTTTGCCGAGCTCGATACAGCGGGCCTGAAGGGCGGCGTGATCTCCTTCGGCGGCGAATTGCGTCGTCAGGGGTGCCAGGAGCCGCGCCCGCGCGTGGAGATCCCGTTCCGTCTGGGCAAGGTGCAGCTTCTCTACCGTACGGGTAAGGAAGAAGGACACCAGCACCAGGGAGAGCAGGGTGATGAGCAAAAAAGCCGGAAATACTTGCCAGATAAAACGTTTCTGAGCCAAAGCGGTCAAGGCGCTCCAAACCGGTAGCCAACGCCACGGACGGTTTCAATGTGTTTGCCAGCCGTGTCCAACTTCTTGCGAAGCCCCACGATCTGCACATCGACGCTGCGCTCGGTCACAATATAGTCATCGCCATGGACCGCGTCCACAATCTGATACCGCGTAAAAACCCAACCGGGGCGACGTGCCAGATAGTGCAATACCTGAAATTCCGTGCGCGTCAACGTAACGGGTTCACCATCCACGGTGACCTCGTGGCGGCCCGGATGGATGGTCAGATTGTGAATCTGTATCGCGTCATTGTCACCGGGAATGTCGGCATCGTTGCGGCGTATTACCGCTCGTACCCGTGCCAGTAAGATACGTGGACTGAAGGGTTTCGTTACGTAGTCGTCAGCTCCCAGCTCAAGTCCGGTAACGATATCGACCTCTTCCCCCTTGGCAGTCAGCATGATGATGGGCAGATGTTTGGTGTCCGCGTTGGCGCGCACTCGTCGGCAGACTTCGAGACCATCGATTC
>JAUIMA010000544.1 GCA_030432675.1 Candidatus Hydrogenedentota bacterium
CCCTTCCCGAAGCGTTGGGATTGGATTGCCAAAGTCCGTGTAACCCCTTCCCTTCGTTCCGTCCAGGCTCTCGTTCCCCATCGCCGACTGTCATCAGAGCCACCTTCTCGGCCACCGACAGGCTGGTGCTCTGCGTAGGAATAAGCGCCAACCAGTCAATTCGAGCTTTTCACACGCCCACACTCTGGCTATGCGCGGCAGAAAAACTGGACCCGCCGAAATTCCGCCTTGAAATTGCCAAACACCTAATTCCTCAGTACACTGTGGGTGCAGGTGGTCGATGAGAACGTCTTGCTAACTTCATCGAGCGCGGAAAACAGGTGCAATGACTTTGTCTATTTGGTGGTCGCTCGCTGTCTGTACGAATCGGTGTCTGCCCCAACCCCTCGGTCGGGAGAAGCGGAATGTCTGCTCGTCGTATTGCCTTACTCACCATGCTCTTTGTCTACACGGCTACGGTTACGGGATGCCTCCAACCGACACCCCCCGATCCGGACCCTGATCCGGATCCGACCCCCATGGAAACCGGCCCGACCGCGGCCTTTACAGCCGATGAAACCGCGGGCCCCGCGCCGACGCTTATCCAATTCACCGACCAATCCACACCCGGGACGGCCGCCATCACCCAGTGGGCCTGGGATTTCGGCGACGGCCTTGAGAGCACGGCCCAAAATCCGGTCCACGATTATGGCACGCCAGGAACCTATACCGTCTCCCTTCAGGTCACCACCACCGTCGGAACGGATGCAGAAACCCAGACCGACTACATCACCATCGAGGCCGTAGCCCCGGTCATGCCCAGCGTGGTCGCCCCAACGGGCCCCGTCACCGGTTCTGCCGTAACGCTGACGGGAACCACGACGGCGGGGGCCTCCCTCATGATTACCGGTGGGGTCACGAACACGACCACAAGCGCCGATGCCGAAGGGGCCTTCAGCGTGGCCGTCGACATTGCTCCCAATCGGGTATCGCGACTCTTCGTGACCGCCACGTTGAACGGCCTGAGCAGTCCGCCCGTCCCCGTGGAGATCGCACAGGATAATCAGGCACCCAATGTGTTCATCGATTTCCCCGCCGATGGCATGCAGGTCACCGAAGATTCGCTCACCGTCGCCGGCCGTGTGGCCGACATGCTCAGCGGCATTGATGGCCTGACCGTTTCCCTCAGTGGCCTCACCGGAAACGTCGCCTCGGGCGTCGGTACCAGCGGCACCTTTGAAATTCCATCGGTGCCCCTTGTTCTGGGCGATAACCTCCTCGAAGTAGTGGCCATGGACGGAGCCGGAAACAGCCGGACGGATACCATTACGGTTACGCGGGTGGAAGCAACCGGGGACCGCCTCAACGTTGCGGCGGGCAATGGGCAAACCGGCATGGTCCGCACCGCCCTGGAAGCCCCGATCCAAGTGGCGTTACAAGACGAAAACGGAGCCCCTATCGCCGGGCGCAGCCTTTCCTTTCGGGTGGTTCGGAGTGATGGCCTCCTGGATGGAGATCCCGACTTCAGCACCCCCGCGCTGATGCTTTCTCAGGACACCGACGCCGCAGGCCTTGCCCAGGTGTATTGGCAGCTGGGGGCCGACGCCGGGTGCGGCAACAACCGGGTGCTGGTGCGGGATGACGTGTCTGGAAAGGAAGTCACCTTCTGCGCTTCCGCCGAACATGGCGCGCCGAATCAACTCAATCTCGTCATGGGCAACAATCAGCGTGCGGCGACGGGCGGCATGGCCCCTGATCGGCTACGGGTGCGCGTGAGCGATGGCGACAACGGGGTGGCTGGTGTCATGGTGGATTTCATGGCCATGGCAGGTGGCGGCCAGGTCAACGATCAGATCGTGGCCACGGTGGAAAGCGATGCCAACGGAATTGCCGAGGTGGCGTGGGTCATGGGCGAAAATGCCGGTGAACAAATGGTGGTGGCGGAATTTGACGACAACGCGGGCGCCCCGGTCTTCTTCGAAGCCTTTGCAGTCGCCTCTACCGAAGGCGTGACCACAACCCTCTCGGGCATCGTGTTGGACAATGCCAGCTTGCCGGTGGGCGGCGCACCCTGTGAGTTGGAAGTAAATGGCGAGGCCGTTCCCAGCGTAACATCCGGTGCGGACGGACGTTTTGTCTTCGAAAACATTCCCGCTGGCCAGGGTCATCTCCATGTGGGCGGACTGCAGGCCACACAGTTGAACGGAGAAACGGTGGATGCGGGTTCCTTCCCCGATCTGGAGGTGGCGGTCACCGTGGTGGCCAATGCGGCCAACTCATTGCCTTCCCCCGTACTCCTGCCCATGCTCGACCCCACCAATGCGCGGCAATATGATGGCACCGCCGATGTGGAATTGACCGTCGAAGGCATTGAAGGGCTCCGCATGATCGTACGGGCCGGCTCCATGCGCTTCCCGGACGGCTCTGAACCCAGTCCGACGAATCCGGCAACGCTGGCCCTGAATCAGGTGCAGACGGACGACATTCCCATGCCCCTCCCTAACGGGGTGGCCTCACCCTTCGCATGGACCCTCCAACCGTCGGGAGCGACCTTCGACCCGCCCGTGGAAATCGTCTATCCCAACATGGCGGGTCTGGCCCCGGGTACGGCCAGTTTCTTCCTCAGCTTTAACCACGACACCGGTGCCTTTGAAGTCGTGGGCACGGGGGCAGTTACTGACGATGGTTCGGAAATCGTTACCGACCGGGGCGCGGGCATCAGCATCGCAGGTTGGGGCGGCAATTGCCCACCATACTCAGCCACCGGCGAAGTGAAATCCTGTGAGGCCAATCTCAGCGCCCTGTTGAAGGAAGGCGTCCGGTTCATCATTGCCGTCGGCAAAGACCTCAATAAATTTACCAAGGTCTTGAACTGTTTTACGGATATCGTAACCAATGGCCCCAATTGCATCCAGGCCTATCAGACCTTTCGCGATGAGGGGTCCAATGATGTGCAAAAGGCCGAGTCAGCCCTTAAGTGCGCGAAGGCACTCAAGACGATAGCCAACAATTGTGCCAGCGTTTTCCTGGCCGTTGACCCGTTCAAACTCGCGGAACGGGCCAAACTGTTATCCGATGGATTGGCGCGCGCCCTGGCCTTCGCACGGGCAAACGATTGCTTTGTAGGGGACACGGGCGCTCGGGTGCTGAAAGGCATTGAGGCCATCAACAACCTGGTCAACCCTTTTCTTGGCCTCGCTTCCGATGCCAACCCCCGAAAACTTGCCATTACCCTGGCGTGTTTCTTCCTGCAGACTATTGTGGATGGACTGGAATTCGGGCAGATTGGGGGTAAGCAGGGGAAGGGCGACGCACTCTACAGCGAGGAGACCCTCGCCGAACTGGATGCAATGTTCGCCGACTTACCCGCCATGCTCGACGACCTGGTGGAAGGCAACGAAGAGGTGATGGATCGCCTGAACGACCCCGCCCTGAAGGCTTCGATGGACGAGGCCATGACCGAGCTGCAGGGTGCTATCGATGAGGAGCTGACGTCGACGGAACTCGCCGGATTCACCGTTATGGTGAGCAACCAGATCTCGTTGGCAGATGAGTTTGGCCTGGTCGACTTTGGCAATATCACTATCCCCGATGAGTTTGGTCCGGGAGGCCCCGGCACGGCCCCCGACTTCGTGGGTGACGATATCCTCCATCTCCTGGGCTTTAAGGAAACCGAGACGGGCACCCGTTACGTGTACAGCACGCCCTTTCAAATTCGCAACGGGGAACCCTTCGCCATCGAGTTCGATAGCCTGACCTTCAGTGACGAGGTCCCGCCCTTCCCGCAGACGGTGTCCCTGAGCGCTACCGCCCTGGCGATACCGGAAAACGGAACAAGCCAGCTCCGGGTTACGGGTACCTTCTTCAATGGAGATCCGGTTGACCTGACAGAAGCGGCCGATGGCACGACCTATCGGGTGAGTAACCCGGATATCATCACCGTTAGCGGCGACGGGCTCCTGAGCGGGGTCACCGCGGGCACCGCCTATGTCACCGCCACCAACTTCAGCGCGACCGCCGTGCGCCGCGTGACCGTGTCCAATGACCTCTTCTCCACGACGGTGGAAGGACAGGTACTGGACTTTAATGGCGAACCCGTCGTGGGTGCCGTCGTGACAACAGCATTGGGCGGGGAAGCGATCACCGACGAAACCGGCTCCTTTACCCTCAACCTTATTCTTCCCACCGGTACGGCGGGGGTAACGTTGAATGTTCTGGTGGACGGCGACACCTTTAGTTCCGATGTGCTCACAGTCGTCATAGATGGCATCGTTGATGCCGGCACCCTCGAATAT
>JAUIMA010000545.1 GCA_030432675.1 Candidatus Hydrogenedentota bacterium
CGTGCCCCCTAACCTGTCGGATGCCGATAAGAAAAAGAAGGGCAAGCGCAACGCCATCGTAGACGGGGCCAAGGCGGCCCTCCTCAAGGCCAAACCGTCCCCGATCTACACGAAATCGGTGTTGGGTCTCATCGAAACGGGTAATTTCGACGATGACATGGGCAAGATCGCCGATTGCGACTGGATCGTAGAGGTGGTGAAGGAAGACCTCAAGATTAAGAAGCTGGTCTACGCCAACATCGCGAAACACCGCACCGAGGGCACCATCGTCAGTTCCAACACGAGCGGCATCCCCATCAAGGCCATGTCGGCCGATATGACGGAAGAGATGAGCGCCCACTTCCTCGGTACCCATTTCTTCAATCCGCCCCGCTACCTCAAGCTGTTGGAAATTATCCCCAGCCCCAACACGAAGCCCGAGGTCATTGAGACCATGGCGGCCTTTTGTGAAAACGTCTTGGGCAAGGGCATCGTCTATGCCAAAGACACGCCCAACTTTGTGGCCAATCGCCTCCTCACTTTCGCCATGCAATACACCATGCACGAAATGACGAAGGACGGCCTGAGCTTCGAAGAAGTGGACGCCCTCACGGGACCGGCCATCGGCCATGCTTCTTCCGCCACCTTCCGCACGGCCGACCTGGTGGGCCTCGATACGCTCAATCTGGTGGTGGGTAATGTGCGCAATGGCTGTCCCGGTGACGAGCGGGTAGACCTCATGGAAGGTCCCGAATGGTTTGACAAGATGGTGGAGAAGGGCCTCCTCGGTAACAAGAGCGGCTCTGGTTTCTACAAGAAGACCAACGAGCGGGACGAAAAAGGCAAGCGCATCATCCTGGGTCTCGATCCCGAGACCCTCGAATACCGGCCCCCCATTAAGCCCCGCTTCGAATGCACCGGCGCGGTCCGCAATGTGGAGACCATCGAAGAGAAACTCAAAATCATGAATCTGGGCGACGACAAGGGTGCCCAGTTTGTCTTCAAGCAATTCGCCAACCTGGCCCAGTACGCGGGCAACCGCATCCCCGAAATTGCCGACGACATTGTGAACATCGACAATGCGGTCAAGTGGGGCTTCGCTTGGGAAGTAGGCATTTTTGAGACCTGGGATATCCTGGGCTTTGACACGGTCTGTGAAAAGATGGCCACCATCGGCGTGGCGCTTCCGCCCATTGCCAAGGCCCTGAAAGACGCAGGCTTCAATAGCTTCTACCGCGTCGAAAATGGCGTCGATGAATACTTCGACCTCGACAGCAAGTCCTACAAGGCCGTGCCCAAGAATCCCCGGGAGATCAGCCTGGCCAACATCAAGACCGACAGCACCAAGGTGGTGGCGACGAATGACAGCGCCAGTCTCATCGACATGGGCGACGGAATCGTCTGCTGCGAATTCCACTGCAAGATGAACGCCATCGACCCCGACCTCACGGCCATGATTAACAAGGGCGTGGATCTGCTCGAGGCCGACGAATTCGACGGCATGATCATCGCCAACCAGGGACCCCACTTCTGTGCGGGTGCCAACATCTTCCTGATTCTCGGCGAAATCATGCAGCAGAATTGGGAGGGTGTCGAGAAGGCCGTGCGCGGGTTGCAGGGTACGCTCCTTCGGATGAAGTATTGCAGCAAGCCCGTGGTCGCCGCACCCCACCATTACACCTTCGGTGGCGGCGTCGAAATCTGCCAGCACGCCGACCGCGTCGTGCTCGCGGGCGAGACCTATGCCGGTCTTGTTGAGATGGGCGTGGGCCTCATTCCCGGTGGCGGCGGTTGCAAAGAGATGCACATCCGCGCCATGGAATATTGTCCTGCCAACGTGATCGTCGATCCCTTCCCCTTCCTGCGCCGTTCCTTTGAAGCCATCGGACAGGCCAAGGTGGGCACCAGTGCGGCTGAAGTCATTGAGCTCGGCTATTTCCGCCGCAGCGACATTGTGTTGCCCAACTACGAGCACCAGATTGCCAAGGCCAAGTCGGTCTGTCAGGGCATGGTGGTGGCCGGCTACAAGCCGCCTGTCCCGCCCCAACTCAAGGCCCTGGGAAGCGGTCCGGCTGCCGCCTTCAACGCCGCGGTGTGGAGCATGCAGCAAAATGGCTGGGCCAGCGAACACGATGCCCTCATCGCCAGCAAGGCCGTCAACGTCCTCGTGGGCGGCGACCGCATGGCGGGTACCCCTATCACCGAGCAGGACCTCCTCGACATCGAGTGCGAAGGTTTCCTCAGCCTCTGTGGCACAGAGAAAACCGTCGAGCGTATTCAGCACATGTTGATGAACAACAAACCGCTGCGTAATTAGTCGCCATCGGTCAGAGGAAAATAAATAGTTGAACCACGAATGAACACGAATAAACACGAATTGAAAAAAACGGGAATCGTTCCTCCCGGCCACCCAGTTGTAGCGAGGCTTCACTCCTCGCGCCGGAGAGTATACAGACCCTGATTTCAATACAAATGCTGCGATGTTAAGGCGTATTCTTTTGTGCTCATTGCGTTCTTTGTGGTTACAACACGTTGAGAATCCAAGCATAGCGTATGAAATTTTAAACAAAGCTACGAATCGCCAGTGAACGGCCTGTTCGTGTCGATTCGTGTTCATTCGTGGTTAAAATCTTCATTTGCGGTTTCAGATGGTCAACCAGTCAAGATCGCAGAAAGGTATAAGAACAATGGATAATGTATACGTAGTATCCGCAAAGCGGACCGCAGTGGGTAAATCCGGACGGGGTACCCTCCAGCAGACCCGCCCCGACGATATGGCCGCCGTGGCCATCAAAGGCGCCGTGGAAGCGTCGGGCATTGACCCCTCAAAAATCGATGATGTGGTCATGGGCTGTGCCACGCCCGAGGCCGAGCAGGGCATGAACGTCGCCCGTATCGCCCTGCTACGCGCCGGCCTGCCCAAGAGTGTCAATGGTATGACCATCAACCGCTTCTGCTCCTCCGGCACCGAAGCGATGGCTGTGGCCGCCGCAAAGATTGAATGCGGCATGCTCGACGTCGCCGTGGCCGGTGGCACCGAATCCATGAGTATGATCGGACCGGGCGGCAACAAGCCCAGCCCCAACCCCACCCTCGTGGAAGAGCTCCCCGAAATCTACATCGCCATGGGCACCTGTGGCGATAACGTGGGCCGCGACTTTAACATCACCCGCGAAGACGCCGACAAATGGGGCGCCCGCAGTCAGCAGCGCGCCGGAGCCGCCATTGCCGCCGGTAAGTTCAAAGACGAAATCGTGCCCATCGAAGTGAAGACCCCCGGTGGTGGCACCATCACCTTCGACACCGACGAAGGCCCACGACCCGAGACCACCGTCGAAGTGTTGGGCGGACTGCGCCTGGCCTTTGCCGCATCCCCTAAAATGGGCGTGTGCACCGCCGGTAACTCCAGCCAGACCAGCGATGGTGCGGCGGCCTGCGTTCTGGCCAGTGGCGAAGCCGTCAACGAATACGGACTCAAGCCCATGGGCAAAATGCGCGCCTGGGTCGTCAAAGCGGGCGAACCCAAATACCTCGGACCGCCCCAGGTGCCCGCGATTCACGCCGCCTGTAAAATGGCCGGAATTACCCCCGAAGAAATCGGCCTCGTCGAATGCAACGAAGCCTTTGCCACGCAAACGATTCACGTCGTCCGCGAGATGGGTTTTTCGGAGGACATCGTCAACGTCAACGGCGGCGCCATCGCCCTGGGCCACCCCCTCGGCTGTACCGGCGCCAAGTTGGCGGCGACCTTGCTGCACGAGATGAAGCGCAGCAAGATCAAATACGGCCTCGTGACCATGTGCATCGGCGGCGGCATGGGCGGTGCCGGGATCTTTGAGTTGTGTGAGTAGGACGCGCTGAGAAATAAAGTTTGAGTACACCACGCCCCGCCGGAGCTTTTCTGGCGGGGCGTTTTCCAATGGTGGAAGGCAGTGTGTCGAGGGTGTTCCGCCTTTTCCTGCGGTTGGTATCTATCGTTTTGAGTCCAACACATAACCACAAGCCGTGCCATTGGTAATAGAACTGCCGCTTGCGGGAGCATCTGGTGCAGGCCAACGTAGTCTATGAATCCACGCACACGAACCGGCAGGGCCGGATCGCGTGGCACGGGTAGTTTTTATTATGCTGGTGGAAGTCGGTGTGGATGGGTTGGTTGGTCTATTTGTCTGGGTTGATATCTATTGTTTTGAGTCCAACACATAACCACAGGCCGTGCCACGCGATCCGGCTTCGCCGGTTCGTGTGCATGGAGCGCTGATGACAGTTGGCAGGCAAAGGTAATTTGCTCGG
>JAUIMA010000546.1 GCA_030432675.1 Candidatus Hydrogenedentota bacterium
GGCAGCTTGAGATCTTCGATGGTCTTGATTTCCAAGGGAATGAGTCGCATGACGATGCGCGTGTCCCCATCATCTTTACAGCAGTTGATACGAAAACGGGCCTTCCCTTCGAAAAAGTAGGAGTTATCCAACTCCATCACCTTCTGAAATTTGGCGATATCGGTGGGAGACGCGATGGCCTGAAGGATTGTCTGAAGATCCTCTTCCGTCAGCGGCTCTTCCCCTTCCACGCGCACCAGGGCACCGTCCACACGAAAAATAGGGGGATTGCCTTCTTTCAAATGAATATCTGAGGCGTTTCTATCGATTGCCCCTTGCATCAATTCTTCCACCGACATGGCCATGGCGTATGCTCCTGTTCCGTCGTGATATCCGCCCGCGAGAAAGGGGCGTCGCACTTCTCCGAAAGTCGGCCGGGGGGCCTACTCCGTTCCCTGCTGTCCTTTGTACAATACCATATTTTTCATGGCCTACTCAGCCGAATTCGGGCTTTCCGTGCCTTCAGATGGCGAAGGTGCCGGTTCAGCGGGAATAGCGCCTAAATCCATAGGCTTGAGCAAGGCGGTCTGGCCGAAGAGGGTGGACTCTTGAAAGAGGCCAAACTTGATTTGATAGACCATGGGAGTGGCTTCGATGGCATGGGTCAGCACCACATACTTACCGACCTCCCAACTGCTGGTTGGCGGGTTAGGCGCAAAATTCCAATCCATATAGCCCTGGGCCTGCTTCTCTTCGGGGAGGCGGGGCAAATCCTCTTCCTTTACGAAACCGTGAAACAACATGCGCCAATCACGGTCCATGGCGGCTTCCACATGAAATACGAGACGAAACTGAAACATGCCGTCTGCCATGCGGGTCACTTCGGCCGCCATAAAGGTCACGGCCGGGCTGAGGGCGAAAGGATTTGAAATGGCCGACAGTTTCGTCTCGAAGGTCGTCTTCACCTGCTCTTGAAGCGCGGCGGGAAGGCGGACGAAATCGGCCGACTCGCTGAGTTCGTGGAGATCGTAGAGATTCATATCCGCGATGGTGGTGGCGTTTACGTTGACCAGTTCGCCCGAAAGGGTCTGGGCCAGGACGCCGTTAAGGGTGCGGGGCACCCAGCCGAAGGACGGCACCTCAAATTGCGCGATGGACTCGAATCCCCGTGCCGCGAAATAGGCTTCATACTCGGCGACTCGGGCCGCGTGGGCGGCATCCACCTGATAGAGGATGTAGTCGGTCTCAGGCAATTGGGCCAGCAGGTGCTCGGGCTCAAGGCCCATGTGAATCAAGCGCAGTCGGCGCTCGGGCATATCGGCATCGGTGAGGCTATCGAGGCGATAGGGATTCTCGCCAGGCCAGTAGTGCTGCTCGTAGAGGGGCATACCCCGGAGTCCGAGCTTCTGATAGTTGGCGTATTGTCCTTCCCGCACAGGGAGGGTTTTTTCGTGGGCCAACATGGCGTCGATGAACTGCTCTTTGTAGTTATCGGCCTGAGGCACGCCCAGGTGGGAGTACGAGAAACCGAGGGTAACGTGGTCTTTGAAAATCACCAGGCCGTCGTCCACAAAGTGACGGGATTCGGACGCCAGCTCCGGCACGGCAATACGTTCTCCACTGGTCCCGCCAAAGGATTGGATCGTCATATTGGCATACTGAGCACACAAGACTGCCCCAAGTACGGCGGCACCAGCGAAACGAATCCAACGTCCGGGGAGCACCAGGATAAAGAAAGCGGCGAAGAGGGCGAGGGCCGGGGCTACCGGCAAGGCGTAGCGGGGCGTACCGGAGCGCAACAGGACGGTAAAGAAAAACCAACTTCCAAAAATAAGGGCGTAAAGGTAAAGGAGTGCGCTAGAGCGAAATCGACGGCGCAGCCAGGCGGTGACCATCCCCAATAAGGCCAAAGCGGACAAGACCATGAAGAGGCCATTGTTGTTTACATAAACGGGATAGCGAATCCAGGCCACTTGGGGGTGTTTCACTTTTTCCAGCGCGTAGGTCACGGAGTCTCCCGTTGCCGGAGCCGGTGGAACGATCACAGGTGCAGCGGCGGGGTCCGCCGGGGTAACGGGCGGCACCATGGTGGCCGCAGGCGGAACAAACTGGGTCAAGGGTCCGCGGCTGTTTCCGATTTCTTTGTTCGCCCAGTAATCATAGAAGGGCTCAAGGTTGGTGTAGTACCACGGCGCGAAGACTCCGATACTCACCGTGAGGGCCATGATAAGATTGACCACCCAGCCCCCCATGGTGGGGCGACTGCTCTCAAGGGAACGGCGTTCCCGGAATATGACGACCAGCCCGATAAGGGCCGCGAGGAGCGCGGGAAAGAGGAGATAGGCGAAGGTTATCGTGCGAAAGAGGATGCCCAGTCCATTAAGCAGACCAAAGAGAAAGACCCAGCCGGAACGATGAAATCCGTTGCTGCGAATCAGGGCATAGACGGACCAGACGACCACGGTCGCCGAAGCATAGTCGGTCATGAAATAGCGGGACGATGCAAACACCATGGGCGTGAGGCTCACGACGAAAACAGCGAAGAGACTCTGCCAGGGGTCGAGGAAGCTCCGGGTGAGTCGGTAACACCCGAGCAGCAGGAGCACAAAGAACACCGTGCTGGTCAGCGCTATTGTATCGGTGCTGTACCCGAAAATGGCGATCATCACGGCACCGGCCACATGGAAAAGGGGCGGATGGGCCGGATTGCCCGGACGAATCTGAGAAATCGCAATAACACGGTCTATAGGGCCGTCATAGGCCTTGACAAAAAGCGTGTCATAGTAGGTCCGCGCCAGGAGCATGTGCCCCTCTTCATCGGTCCGAATGGTATGGTTGTCGGCATCAAGCCACCACAGATTCAAGACGACGTGGACCGCCATCAGACCGACCAGGAGCAGTCCGGCCAGAACGCGGCCCGAGGTCTTGGGGGGCACCCACGTTTCGTCCCCCTCGATGGATTCGGTCTTGAGTGATTCGAGCGATGTGGTACTCATTAACGGTTCCTCTCCTCCCCGACGGTTGTTGCATCGGCCCGTCAATGCTACACTCCGACCCAACGGTAATGCACGTATTCCCAAGCAGGCAGGAAGTCCTTCCGGTGAATCAGGCCCAGACCCCATCGCTTACACCACCACGTCTCACGGGTGCCCTCGCCGGGAGCATCGTGGTGGGCACCCTGCTGCTGGCCTTGCCCCGCTTCGCCCACACGACCCCCGACTCGATTTACTACACGGACCTGTTGCGGTACTTCCAGGGCGATCTGGACCGGGCTGCGCTCCAGACGCCTTTTGCCTTTCGGTTCCTCGTGCCCTGGGTGGCCGCGTGGTTGCCGCTCCCGTCGCCCGCTATCGCCATTGCCACGTGTAGTATGGTGGCCACCTGTAGCGCCTATCTCCTGGCCGTGCGGCTCTGGGCGAATTTTCTGGAGACCCAGCGCCAGCTCCACGTGGCCGCGCTGTTGCTGGTGTGTTCCTTCCCCACCGTGAACTACGGCTCGGCGGTAATGACGGATGCCGCGGGCTTCCTCGTGGTAACCGCCGCCTGTCTTGCCCTCTACCACCACGCCGATCTGGTGTTGGGGCTCCTGCTCGTCCTAGGCTCGGGCGTACGGGAAAGCACCTTGCTTATGCTCCCCGTGATGGCCCTCTACTTCGCGCAGACCCGACGTCCCGGTTGGCTTCCCGCGCTGGGAATCATCAGCGTCAGCACCCTCCTGGCCGCCGGGGCAACGCGGGGCTACTTTGCCGATCTCCCCCCTTATTTCTGGACACCTTCCTGGGGGCGGATGATGGACAACCTGAGCCGCCCCGTTTCGTGGGCTACGGTCACCCTGACGATGGGGCCATTGCTGGTGCTTTTTGTTTTGCCGACATCGAAGGGGCCTCCACCCGTGGCATTGCGGCAATTCGTCGTGTCCCTTGCCCTGCCGTGTTTGGCGCTCTTTGTCTATGGCGTAACATCGGCCTTCATGAGTGGCCGTTTCCTCTGGCCCCTCTATTTGGCACTCGTGCCCCTGGTGGCGTGGCGGGTGTCACGGGAGACAGCGTAGGAGATAGCAACGTGATTTATGCCATCCAATGGGAGGCATTACGTTCCTGCCACAATCCCAAGAGATTCCGACAACAACTCCCCTCCTCGGAAAGACCGAGGGTGGCTCAAGTCACGAAAACCTGTTACGGGCTTTCAGCCCTATTCAAAAAGACTGCGCTTACCCAGGCCTTCGGCCTGGGCTGGTATGTGACCGCGCCGTTGGCGCTCAGACGACTGCCATTGAGACACCT